>JAUVZJ010000035.1 GCA_030602585.1 Candidatus Methanophagales archaeon
GAACCAATTATGCTTATCTTTTTATCTGCCATTTCTATCCACTCAATTAATCATACTTTATACTAATAAAAACGCTTTTCTATACAGGAAGAATATATTGACAGAAAGAATGCAACGGCGGGATGAGAAGGTAAACAAAAATAAGAATGAAAAGATAAAGGAAGAAATACAATTAACTATAAAGATAACCGCTATACTGCTTGTTTTTGGCGGTTTAGTCGCTCTAACATCACTTCTTTATCTGCTATCCGCGCCAAAACTAAGCGTCCAGGTAATTTTAGACATCTTTGCTCTTTCTGTTTTCCCCATTGCATACGGAATATGGATGCGAAAGAAATGGGCTTTTTATGCTGCTTTAATTTTGCTTGAAGCCTTCATAATTATCTATCCCCTCATCGCCGCCTTTAGCCCCTACTTCGGTATCGAATACAATTGGGTATGTTTGCTGTCTTTTGTGGTGGTGGGCATAAGCGTAGTGCCAATCCTTGTATCGAAAGAGAGCTACTTTAATGAAGCTCTTAAAGGAGCTAAATTGCAAAGTGTCATCGAAAAACTCCCTGTTTTCAATCTCCTGTTTGTTATTTTTGGTGTAGCCCTTATCATAAGAACTGTTCTACCTTATGATACTGTTTTCAAAGACACCGTAAGATTTGCATCAGATGATGCGGTATTCCACATGCGATTGGTTGAGAATGCACTATTCGGAGACCATTTCCCCCGCAGGCTCTTTTTTGATGCTTATACCTACTTCCCTCATGGTTCATGGCTCCATTTTGCGCCTTTATTCGACGAAATTATTATCTTTGCCACATGGATCATAGGGCTTGGCTCGCCAACGAAAGCATTAATGGAATCCGTAGGTGCATATTATCCCGCGATTCTTGGCGCTTTAGCTGTTTTCCCGGTTTATATCATTGGGAAGGAGATATGTAACAAATATGCAGGGCTGATAGCGGCGGTGTTGGTTGCAACTCTTCCAGGGCAGTTCCTATCTCGTTCTATAATTGGGTTCACCGACCATCACGTTGGAGAAGCGCTATTCAGCACCATAGCAGTGATGTTTCTCGTATTGGCGCTAAAGAGAGCGAAAGAGCAGCTATCTGAAGTGGATATTCTAAGCCGATTTACGAAATCACCTGCGGACTGGGTGAGGAACAGGAACTTTCCCTTCCTGTGCTATGCCGGTGCGATATTGTTGCTTTTTCAGGTGATACCCTGGGAATGGTGGGTATTTCTTTCTTTTATCCTCTTCCTTCTCGCACTTATTATCTTCACTTTCTGGAAAAAGCCGGATTCTTACGTATTTTACACCGTTTTGGCAGGTATGGCATTGGGATTCTACCTCCTGACATGGGTAGGCGGGTTATTTTTCGTCCTCATCTTTTTCCTCTTTGGAGTTATTCAGTACACCCTAAACGGACTGCGTGGCGAGCCAAACGATTATATTTGTATTGTTCTTCTTCCGACTTTTTTCATTTCGCTGTTAATGCTCCTTCCCTTCTTTGGACCATCATATCCGTTCTATAACATACAGCATGTAGGCTCGTTAAGCGTGGGCATAATCACTTTTGCCATTCCTCTTCTGTATCGGTATCTAATCAATAAATTCGGTTACAGGCATGGCGTAGTTAGCGAAAAAATAGCAGAAGCAAAAGATGCCGCGAAGACGCAGCAGAAAATTGGAAAAGGTGAATATATTTGTCCGATATGTGGTAAGAAATCAAGAACCGCAGGCATCATAGAACACATAAAAACAAAGCATAGGAGCGATATTGAGAGCAAAAGCAATCTCGTGAAGATAAAACTCTTTTTTGATAAAAATCCAGAGCTGAGCGCAGGAACAGGGTTAAAGAAATTAGGAATCGGCTCCATGCATGGTTATTCTCCGTTAGAAAAAATCACTAAATACGATTTCCTATTGCCCGTTTTTATCATAGTTGTGTTTTTGGGGCTGTCTGCTGTTTTTTTCCCTTCGATAATAGGCAGTTTCGGTACGTTCACACCGGGCGGAACGGCATTGACGATAGCGGAGGTTCATCCGATGGATTCCGGAACAGCGTGGAGATGGTTCACCACACCTTTCTTCGTCTCTTTTTTCGCTATGGCAATACTTGCAATGAATATAGTGAGGAGAAATAGACCGGAAGAGCTCCTGATGTTGGTTTGGAGCATAATAATATTTGTTGCAGTGGGAGGTTTGGGATTCTTCGGAATTGAAGGTATAGGACAGAACAGGTTCGCTTATTATTATGCGGTAAATGCAGCGCTCCTCACAGGGCTGTTTTCTGTGTTTGCTTTTGAGTTTTTAACTGGCATTGAGGGAACAAAAACATCGCCAGCAGACGTTCGTTCCAAGAAGAAGGGAGGGAAAGTGGAAAGAAGTGAGCTCGATATACGTCTTCTCATCTTCGCTTTTGCCATAATGATTATCTTCGTCGTAGGCATAGCCAAAGTGGGTATCGAATCCATTATCCCACTGACAGTTATCGTGGCGATTTTCTTCTTCTGGATGCATGCATCAAACACGAAGAGAGAGGATATAGAAAAACCGCTTACAAAAACACTTGCTGTTTTGTTCATCATTTTTATCGTGTTCTATCCTTTCCCTTTGAATGCCGTAGCGAAACCTTTCCCCTCCTCTTCTAACCTGCCATTAAGCACAGCATACGCTATAAATACTGCAAAGGGGGGTATTGGTGCAGAAGAGAACTGGTATGAAGCGCTGAGGTGGATGCGAGACAACACGCCAGACCCCGGTGTTGACTACTATGGAGTATATGAAGAACCTCCTTTAAACGAGACTACGGGTGCGCGAGAAGATTATAAGTATCCACCTTCGGCATACGGCGTAATGAGCTGGTGGGACTATGGGCATATAATTACGTGGATAGCGCATCGCATACCGAATGCAAATCCGTTCCAGGCAGGTATCGGCGGTCCCATAGGAAGTGATAATCCAGGGGCTTGCGTCTTCTTCATTCTAAATGACGAAAGCGAAGCGAATAAAGTTGCCGATGCTCTCGGCGTGAGATACGTAGTGAGCGATTTCATGATGGCTGATGTATGGAACGCCTTATACAACAAATATTCCGCGATGACCGTATGGGCTGGTGACCCTCAACATTATAACGCTCTTTCGTATTATTACAACACGATGGAAGCACGTTTGCATATATTTGACGGCACGAGTGTGGACATAGATGGGAAAAGCATATCCGCTTTAGAGCACTACCGATTGGTGCATGAGTCCCCTACTTTTATTCTTCCCCTGATTGTTATGGATATGGATGCCAGGCCTATGTATTGGAGACATTTTTCCGGTGATTATAAAACGACAGAGTCGCAAGCACAGATTCTTCACGGACACTTGTTCAGTATGCCCGTGGGAATGGGGATAGAAGAGGTTTTGGACAAGGGAATTATACCAGAAATGCTGAGGAATGCGTTTAATTCCACGGGTATTCCTCTCTCTGCTGAGAGCACTGTTATGAAAGGGGGCGAAGACAGATGGACAATAATGGACGAAAAAAATGAAAATGTGTTCATCATAGAGAAAAAGGAGGGAACGTTAAATGTTTACATTTATGGTGTCAGAACAGGACAGCCAAACATGAAAGCATGGACACCGGAATATATACAGCCCGTGAGTTTCGTTAAGGTCTTCGAATACGTAAAAGGTGCGAGGATAGAAGGAACCGCTCCTAATGGCTCGATTGTCGAAATATCAACAACTGTAAACATCACAAACAGGGGCAGAGAATTTGTGTATTCCGCAAGAAAGATGTCAAACGGCACATACGAGTTCATTGCGCCATATTCGACAGAAGGACCGGTTGCGGGCGGCACGAATTTCGACGTTTTTGCATCGCCTTATAAAATAAGAGCGGGGCATGTAGAAAACGAAACGGTGGTCTGGGATCTGGAGAAGGAAATAAGTGTGCCGGAAGAAGCGGTAATGGAAGGTAAAACGATAAGGATGGATGTATAGCTGAGGTTAAGAAACCACGAAATTTCACGTATGCAATTTTTTTTAAAACAAGCGAAAAATTTATATAATAGTTTTCAGCTAACAAAATTTAGCATGAAAATCGAAGATAGTTTAGTAAAGGACGTGCATGTGCTCTTGCATCCAATGAGGTATAAGATTGTGGAGCTGCTTGCTGAGAAGCCGATGCACATAAACGCGATAAGTAAAGTGCTGGGAGGAGAAAGACGACTCGTTTCTTACCATCTACTTACTTTAGAGGAACATGGGTTCTTGAGCAGTAATTACGAAATATCCGAACAGCCGAAGTCAAAGGGAAAAGCGATAAGGAAATACAGGGTGACAGGGAAAGTGGAGAAAGTGCTTTTAGAGTTTAAAAAGAAGCTTTAGAGTTTTAATTTTGCCGCTTTAACGTCTGTATCGAAACATGCCAGTAAAATCTCGTTCTTTAATCGAAAGATAACCTTGAAAGCTTTAAATATTGAAATAAGGTATAAATATAATATATATCTAATAAAAAGATATTATTTAGAGGGGAAACTCTCAGATATAGATGATAAAGAGGGAGTTACTAAAAGGCGAAGAAATACTGAAGAAAACAAGACCCCATCCCTTCGCATTTTCAAATCTCTACGTGATCTGGGCTTATCTGATAATTGTCGGTCTCACGTTCATTCTACTGATTAACGAGCTGGAAGAAACGACCTTTTCTATTCCTTTATTCATGGACTCATTTATCTCGATAGAAACCAGTCCCTGGATTTATTACTTCTTTCTGGCGCTCTTGATTTTAATTCCAGGAATAAAATGCCGCCCTCTTTCTATTTATGGCGGATATGTGTTTGGTTTATATTTAATTTCTCGGTTACTTAAGGAGCCTCTCCAGCATTCACTGACTTCTGTGCCCGTCTTATCAGAAACACCCGTCTTATTAGAAACAATTTTATCGAAAATAGCTATCTTTTCAGAAATACCTATCTTATCGGAAACATCCCCATTGTCCGATATTACGATTAGTTTTGTGCCAGATCAAAAGTTTTTCTTAACCGTCTGGCTGTTAATGATTATAATACCGGGGATAATCATTGCTTTAACACAAATAAACTGGAAGTGGTTTGCCCTGTTCATTGCAATTATTGTTTTTATTATGGTTTTAAAAATCGAATTTGGGCTTGACTTCAACCAGGTTAACCTGTTTTTAATCTCTTTCGGCATAATAGGAGCGCTTGGAACTGAATTCTGGCGGCGGCGCCACCGGTATTACATCACGAATTTAAGAATTGTTACAGAGTGCATGGGTAAAAGAAGGGAGGTATTCTATGACAGGATATTAGATTTAATCCTTGAGAGGTCCATCCTTGGCTGGATTTTTAAGTTTGGTTCTATTACTCCCCTTACCGGGTCCGGGATAGGCACAGGGATGGATATTTCGCTGATAGGCGCGGGTGTGGGGAAATCAGTAAAGGAGAAGTTGCTTGGCGTAATGTTTGGTGGAGGTAAGACCATATCAACTCCAAGAGCTCGCTCGCCGTATATTCTATATGGGATACCAAATCCAAAAAGAGAATACAAGAGGATCACGGGACTTATGCTTGGTTTGACTGAAGAGAATGGGACAAATGAAATAGAGGAGTTAGAAAGCATAAAAGGGATACGGTGGGGCTTATTGAAAAAGCTCTTTAATAGAATCTTACATAAAAATACCACCAATTCTTCTACTGCTTGAGATGTAATTGACCTTTTTGATGTGCTCGAAAGCTAAAATGCTTTAATGAGATACAAGGGAAAAATTATTATGGAAATAGGTGGTCAGCCTCTGATTGGGATTTTACACGAAGGGTATAAGCTCCAACTTGAGATGGTCATCAACGATAGCGGAATCCTGACAATACAGACCTGTCTCTGGTCGGATGCCATAGATTACAACCGAGTTATCAAGCACTGTTAATTTAAGATACGTATTTGATAAGTGCGTTAATTCCCCATGCAATATCAGTTTAGGATTTGTTCCGAGCACAGCAACGTTACCTGCCTCCCTCGTATCTGCCATTAAACGGGATAGCCATCTCACCATGGTTCCCAGCCTCCCCCTCTCTTTCAAATGATATGGATGCTCTAACACGTCTGTTCCAATAGTAATCAAGACGGGGGGCTCTAACTCGGAAACGAAACTCTCGATTTCTCCAAAATCCGATGCTATTGACTCACCCTCTAAGAACCTCACATTTTCTCGCTTCTCTGTTCCCTTTTTACCTGGTGCTACCTCAAAAAAGGTCACGTACTTCTTATAATCCGCTTCGTTTACAAAAGGAAGCAACTCCCTCCTTAAGCCCTTTTCATCCCACGCACAACTTGGAAGACAGACGCAATGATTCCCTTGCTTTATGCTGTTTATGAGCATGAAAACAGTGAGCATTTGATACCCCCAGATTGACAAATCGTCACCAAACTCAACTACATTAAAGCTTCCTCTTCTGAGTCCTCTGCCTAAGACCCTGTCCAGGTCCTCGCTACCGGTAGACACGTATTTCTCACTGCTGGGGAAGGTTTTTATTATCAGTGGTCTTTTTATGCTTTTTCGCTTGAACGCATTGATGTATTGAAATTCACCGTTCTCTAAAGTGAATGCATATCTCGGTTGATGTATCCGGACACCTCGCAATTTCACCAGTTTCAATTCCCTCGCCAATCTGTAATCTATCCCAAGACGCTTGAGTGTTACTATCCCATCCACTATGTAATCAAGAGATGTTGTCCCAAGCGTCTCAGACACGAGAATCAATTTAATTTCATTATGTTTTTCAAATTCGGTTATTTCCGCTTCAAAAGTCTCCTTCTTTCTCCCTCCCATCTGAGAGGCTATTGCGTCCCAGCTATCAATTACGATGATGGCAGGTTTTCCTATTTGCTCCAGCCTTGAGTAAAGAATGTCAGGTAAAGATTCCGCTCTCGGAACTGCTTCTGAGGAGGTATACAATTTCGTTACGTCCATCAAATTCAAAGGCCCGATACATGCATCCAGCCAGGGGAATTGCTCGTAAAGAGTGGAGGTGGGAACCCTTGTTGAGAGATAAACCGCGTTTGCACACCCAAACATCCTTATTATTTCAAGCGCAAGTATTGTCTTCCCTGTCCCTGGCGCCCCCTTTATCAGCAGCGAAAAACCCTTCTCTTTAGACAGCGCATCTACCAATTCTGGAGGGACATTTTCTTTCATATTTAAAAAATTATTTTATTAGATTTATAGATACATTCAATGCACACTATTATATATCATGCCTTAGGCTTGCACATGCACCAGCCACCGGGGAACATAGAGTTACTATTAGAAACGAACGAATGGGAAGCGAAACAGATAATTCTATGCTACGAACGGCCATTGAAATATGCGATGCGATACGAAGAGGTTGCAAAAATCCATTTAGGTTTTTCCGGGATATTGTTAGAACAGCTTTGCGCCCCGCGAATAATAAAAAAATGCTCATCCGTA
This sequence comes from Candidatus Methanophagales archaeon, assembly GCA_030602585.1. Taxonomy (GTDB): domain Archaea; phylum Halobacteriota; class Syntropharchaeia; order Alkanophagales; family Methanospirareceae; genus JAFNKG01. Next base: position 7,476 of record JAUVZJ010000035.1, read on the forward strand.
TTGAATTTGAAACAGGTGGTGAAGGAATATCCGAAGGCGGGAGGTATTGAATTTGTGGGTATGGGCTATTACCATCCTCTTTTTCCTTTGATCCCGATGGAGGATTGGAAACCGCAGATAGAAAGGTGGAAGGAAAAAGCGAAGGGACTTGGGTTTGCAGCAGAAGGTTTCTGGCCTCCTGAGATGGGCTTCTGCATGGAGATGATTCCTGCGCTGGAAGAAACAGGATTTAAATATGTGGTTGTTGACGGTGTGCACGTGAAGCCGGTCAAAGAAAATCTGTCAATAGAGGAAATAATGTATAAGCCACACATTGCAGAGTATGATTCATCGGAAATAATAATTATCCCAAGGGATAGAGACATAAGCAATGCACAGGAAAGCGGGCTTGACACGGGCTGGTTTGAGCGCGAAGTTATGCATAAAACAGAGAAATGCGAGGGGAATTGTCTTGTAACAACGTGGTCAGATGGCGAGAATGGCGGATGGTTCAGACAGATGCACGAAGAATCAGGATTCTGGGGGCATTTCTTCGCTCCTTATATGGAGAAGGTAAGAAAAGGCGATTGCCCTATCGCGCCAATAAAAATAAGCGAGTTTGTAGAAGAGAATCCACCTGAAACTTACGTCGAGGTTCGAACTGGCGCGTGGAACGTAGCTAACACGAGTGGATATGATTTCAGTCAATGGGAAGGTTCAGAAAAGCAGCGGGAAGGCATTGAAGTGCTGTGGGCTACAAGTAGAGAATATCACAGGCTCGGTAGGAGGATACCAGCGGTAGAGGAGCATATATTGAGAGCGGAAACGAGCTGTAATCTGTTCTGGGGCGATGCCTGGGTTCACAGGATATACGAAGATACGAAAGAAGCTAAGCGGTTGATGGAGGAAATATCTAAAGAGAATAGGGGTGCGTAATAATGCGTGAAAAATGATTAAAGAAGAAGCTTTAACAGAAACCACGAAAAGGATATTTAAAGATGCATCAGTGGAAAACGGAGCGATAGTTGCCGCTAATACAGACAAGAGATATTATCCACGAGATGCTTCGCCTTATCGCTACGTCTGGGTGAGAGACGCCTCATACATAAGTGTCGCAGCAGATATTATGGGCATAGGAATACAGGAAGATTTTTTCCAGTGGTGTTTGGAAAGGGCGGAAGGGTTTGACCGGGATGGTGTTTTCTATCAGACGTATCATACAAATGGCGCAAAGGCAGGCGGGCAATTCCAGCCGGACCAAACAGGGACTTTATTATGGGCTGTCTGGCACCACTACTCCTATCAACAGAGAACTGAGGATGCTGTTGAGTTCAAAGACCTGGTAGAGAAAGCTGCGGATGGTATCTGTAAACTCTGGGACAGGAATCATTTTGTGGTGCCGACATACGACTTATGGGAAGAGAGATGCACGTTTCCCGACCTCGCAGATAATCATACTTATTCCTTAGCGGCATGTGCGAAAGGGCTTAGATGCGCAGATGCACTGATGATAGAACTAAAAAACGAGAGTGAAAACAAGAAATGGCTGAGACGTGCGAAAGAAATGGAGGAAACGATAAATAAGGGATATGATGATTCGCACAAATATTTCCTGAGAACTTTTGGTAAGATAAACGATTACAATGTTGATGCGTCCGTGCTTGGATTGGTATATCCGTTTGAGGTATGCAGTGCGAATGACCCGCGGATGGTGAATACGGTAAATGCAATGGAAAATAAGATAGTAGAAAACGGTGGCGTTCATAGATACGAAAAGGACGTTTACGACGGGTGGACGCAAGAAGGTAAGTTGAGGCGCAAAGGAGCGGGTGCATGGCCTATGCTCAATTTCTGGATGGCTATATATTACGCAATGCGCGGTGAGAAGGAAAAGGCGAGGAGATACCACGAATGGGTTTTGAACCGTTTAGACCGCCCTTACATTCCTGAACAGATATTTGATAACGCGTTGCAAAAATCCGTTTGCCCGCTTGTATGGGCGCATGCTATGTTTGTAATCGCTCATGAACTACTCACCGTTAAACAGTAAACAGCTTCTGGTCATGTCATGTTACCTCAAAATTGCCTCAGCTTTTTATACTTATAGAATAAAGTAATAGTCATGAAAGCAGAGAAAATCATTGCGGAATTATCAGAAGAATTTGTTAAATCTGGTCTGTATGTATCTAAAGGCAGGGGGGTCGAAGGAATAGCAAAGAAGCTGGGCATTAAAATCGGGAAGCTGGAAAGTAACGATTTAGAGAGGGTTAGGGAGATACTATCCAAGGGAGAGCCACTGTCTAAGATTGTAAAAGAGTATAGAGAAGCATAGATGAGATGAGGATTTACCTGGATACCTCTGCTTTTGTGAAGAGATACTGCGTGGAAGAGGGTTCCGATGTGGTAGAGGCGGTTTTTGAAAGCGGCAACGAAATAATCACATCTTATTGGACATTGGCAGAGGCGGTTGCAGCAATAGATAGGAAAGTTGCAAAGAGGCAGTTGAGCGAGGAAGAAAGAGATTTTGTTATTTCTGTTCTCTTTTCTGATGTTTTGAACCGCATAACATTTATGAAAATATCCAACGAGTTCATCGAAGCGATAATAGAAAGGATTTTAGCGCACCATATATCTGCGGATGACGCTCTTCAGCTCATTTCGTGTATCGTCAGCTTATCACCAATATTCTTGGCATCTGATAAAGGTCTTATCAGAGCGGCAAAAGAAGAGGGGTTAAAAGCTTTTGATGTCGAAAACAGAGAGGAGAGGGAGAAATTGAGAAGACTTTTGGCTGGTGAAAATGATTGAACTTGCGTTGGAACTTTAGGATTTGAGCATGTTCGGGAAGGTTAGTGCGGTTCATTTCATCGCAAAGACAGGAAATAGGAACTAATAGAAAAGAGTCCCATGAACTTAAGCATTGACCTCCAACCGGTAGAGCACAAAAATCCCGCACGAACCCGGCACGTCATACTCAAACGACCACAAGCATCCTGGTCTCAGTCGGTTCTCTCCGTCCCTTTTGACGATTCGTCGGAAAAAATCGTTCCTAACAGAGATTATCCTTATGAGGGTCTCTCAGTTTTGATAGAAGGAGAGAATTTCCATTTCATAGATGGAATAGCCGTGGGTGCGAAGAAAGGAGCGCGATACGTGAAGCTACAGGCGGAGAAAGTAGCTGTTTTCCCCTGGAAGGCTATTTACTATTGCGAAAATAAAGAAGAGGGTGTAAATCTCGCTATAAGTTACTATTTGATGAATATTGGAGCAACGCAGAACGGCATCACTGCTTGCGTTTCGCTTGAAAGCAACGCATCATCCGTTGTAATCGAGCCTATTGTGGACATAAGACACATGTATGACTATTCAGAGCCGGAAGAGCATTTTTCCAGTGCTTTAAACGACGGAATGAATATCTGGAAGGATGAAAAATGTATCTCGATTAGAACGGTAAACGAATGCGAGGTCAGAACATGGAAGAAGAAAATCGAATGGTGGTATAAACTCGGCTTGGGGTTCAGAGAAAAAACAGACGGTGATGTGGTATTCAAAGGAGAAATAAAGAAGCCAGTATCCTTAGGTGAAATAGAGATTGCTTTTGGTGACAGTTCAACCGCTTTGCTCATTATATCCTGCTGCAATTCTGAAACAAAACTCGAATGGCTGAATGAAAAAGGGAAAGATTGGTTGAGCGATGAAGGTGAAGAAGAAAAGAGAGCGAAAGAGATAGTGAACTCGCTTGGTGTAAATAATCCTGCGGTTGCTTTCAGAGCACTTGCACTTTCTAAATTCGGGATGCACGTAGGTAACAAATTCTTTTACGAAGCTGGCGATTTTTGGTTCAGAACACCCTGGTTTAGGGACATGTTTGAAGGAATCATAAACAACGTCGAGACTTTAATTCGTATTGGACATGCCGACAGGATAAGGGATATTATACTACATTCATTCGAGTATCAGGATGAGTACGGAAGGATACCAAATAGATTCCCGGAAAGGGCAAGCGAAAAATTAGATTATAGCAATGCGGATGCCACGTTGCTCGCATTTATCGCCGCAGGCGAGTTTTTAAAGAGGAAAAGGGATGATGGTTTTGCAAACACGATTTTTGAAAGGGCGGTGTTCACCATCTCTCGATTTGAGATGAACGATTTGAACGTGATAAATGGTGCGCCTGTTCTGCATGACAACGGGCTTGTTTCTGTCGTTCCCTGGCATTCGTGGACCGATACGAAACGAGATATAGAAATAGAAGGTGAAAGAGTGAAAGTTTCGGTGAGGATACCTGATTCGTGGTGTGAAGAAATAAAAGACGAAAACGAACTGAACAAGCCGAAGTATTTCTTGCCTGAGATAAATGCGGAATGGATAAAAATGCTGAGCTACTGTGTGAGGATGTGCTCTAAGAACGAGAACAAAAAGGAGAATTTTTCTTCTTTATTAGAAAAAGCGCTTAGAAACTTCAAAAAAGTATTCTGGGATGCTGAAGAGAATAATTTATATAATATCGTGACGATGGATGGTAAAAAAGATAAGACGCAGGGGTCACCTGCCGTGGTTGCATTCTCATTACTGCTGGATGAGAACGTCTTTTCTCAACACGAGTTGATGGAATTCATTAAAGGTGTAAAGGAGAATTTGTTGGTGGAAAAGAAGGGCTTACCGTTTGGGATATTGGTGAAGAGGTCTCTTAAAAGGACTTATTATGGCGATGAGGAATACCATGAGGCGGTTGTCTGGCCAAGAGATACGCCTTATCTGATAAGGGTTCTCCAGGCAGTAAGGGAAATCGAAAAAGGAACCGTGGAAGGGGTACTAAGGAGTAATTTAGAGCATCAGATGAACGAAGGGTTCGTGTTTTACAATAGCGAGTTGTTCAGCCCGGATAATGGAGAAATGGTGCCTGTTAAGAACCCGGTTCAGTTCTGGTCGCAGTGGGTGGACCCGTTTTTGTGAGAGGATAGAGAATAAGAATAATCCAGGTATTTTTGCACCCCATAGTGAGTATTTTGGGGAACGTTCCCAGCCAGATACGCTCTGTTATACGCCTTTGCCACCGGTTTTATCACCCCTTTCTTCGACAATACGGACAGTTCTTTCGGTCACAATTATAAAATTAGTTTTCGAGTGTTTCCGAAGCGTACAACAAACAGGCTAAAATATCTTCCTCTGTTAATCCCTTGTATTCCAGGAGAATTTCATCAACGGTTGCCCCGTGGGCTAATAGATTCAAAATGTACTGCACTGTTAACCGCGTGCCTCGAATGACTGGTTTTCCTACCATAACTTTAGGGTTTAACGCAATGCGTTCAAGTAATTGATTTCGCTCCATTTTTACCTATTATTATATTGTAACATTCTACTATATAAAGGTAGGGCGTATAACGGCTTTCGGATAAAAGAAGTTGCCGAAGGCACGAAGCCAGATACGCTCTGTTACGCGAAGTGCCATAGTTATATACGATCACTCCCTATGACCTTTTTGCTTTCATCTTAATGAATTCTATATACTCTTGCCCGGACATCCCTTTCGTCTGTTCGTGTATTTTCAAACGTGCATAATGCACCTCCTGGAGTGCAGGATCGCATGGAAAATCCCTTTTTACTTTTTCCAAAAGTTCATCTTTCTCCCTGGGCATTTTCGGGAATATATCTACCTCCTTCAAGTGAATTTATCCACGCTTTGTAATTTTTAACAGCTATTTCATAGTTTTTTCTTTCTCATAGCCAATTTTATCAAATAGTGATTGTTGGGGATTGTTTCTTTTATGCCCTATTTTTTCATCTTTCAAATGTCTAACATCAACAACTGCACCATGATTTATAAAAATTTCATAAAATTTCTGATAATTAGTCCCCCAATAAATCATTCCACAAGACATTGGAGCACCTTTGCCTCTACTTTTTCCATTCTCTAAAAATTTCAATCGAGTATCATATAAGAAACATATTGCCGTTGCTCTCCCAAACACACTCTTTTTCCAATGACCAGTGTTTGTTGCAACAGGCACAAGCGCTAGAACTTCGGAACCATACTTCTCATGCGCTTCAGCACATTTAGCTAACCAATGACGGATAGTTGTTCCATTTTTCTTATTAATTCCATAAGGAGGATTAACATATACCGTTTGATAATTCCACGATTCTCTTAAGCCATCATGTTCCGGTAACATGTATTCGACTTTTGCATTTACGATAGAAAACTCACTTGAACATGGATCTAAAGCGATTTCTCCCCCAAAGACCTTTTTCACCGCATTCACGTACTTTTGCGGAGTTCCCCAGTCTTGACTCTTTGAATTTATATTTCTTCCAGCGGTCATTTATAGAATTTCCTCCCAATGCTTCGACTTTAATGTCTTTATCACATCTTTAAGTTGATGGATGCTACCAGAAGAAGGTGAAATAATATTAAACCAGCTTTCTATATGCCCCTGATTTCCGGTAAAGTATTTCAAAAGGGCCTCATCTGCATTAATGTTCATCTGAACTTTAGTAAATTGGTTTTTCTTCTTATCTGGAGCGTAACTTGCAAGAAATGCTTTCTTTATATCTTCATATTCCGTTGTTGGGTTAATTATCAAATCCTCAACAAATTCTATAATACCCGAATCAGTAAGGAAGATGAGCCAATCATAGGATTGTGCTAATACCTTGAGTTCCTTGTTATGATCTTCTGACGTAAACCAATTTCCATGATTACTAACAACTCCAACTGTTAGGATAAAATGTTGTAATAATTCGGCGTCATCAGATTCAACAACCTTAGCAAGTAATTCATGGTATGGTTGCGAATAAAGGACCTTATCGCCCTTGTAAATAATGCCATATAAACCGCCACTACTAAGCCTCACTTTCTGTAAAGATGAAACCGTTCTGGCAACATAGGCTCCTTGTTTTGCTTTTTCGATTGTTTGCGGCCCTTTCTTGGTTCCTTCTTCCACGCCAACCCGTTTACATTCAAATATGGCAAACGGTTTGATGCTTTGCTCAACTATCGAAACAATTATCTTTTCACCTGTTTTTCTTGTAATGGAAGCAACAAGATATGAATTATTGCTAACCGCTATGGTGCATGCATTTCTCAATATTCCACCTTTTAGAAGATTATTATTTGTTTTCTTAAAAGACGTAAGATCCATGCTTTCATCTAGTGCTTTCAACATTTTGTTTGCTGTAATGGAAGACCTATCATTTGGAATCTGAATTTTACATTCACTGAGAATAGGATGAAGGGAATACTCCACATTATGCGTAATATCGGGATTCCCGTATTCGGGTATTCTTTTTTCGATAGAAATAGAATTATTCAACTTCCAAGTTTTTAAAAGATAAAATGTAATTATTTCAACAATTGTACCTAACGCCCGTCCAGCAGCCTTTTTCGAGTCTTTAGCATAGTGAAACACATTTTCGGTCAATGCTTTCTGCAATTGATCAACTGATTCGTATGTCATAGCTATTCTGTTCCCTTTTTAATTGGCTAACAAGCGTTATACAGAAGTCTATATATCCTTCTTTATTATAAATATTTTCCAACATCTTTCCTATCACTTGCCATGTCGCATAACTCCGTTATATCCGAACTCAATGTCGGATATACTCACCATAGACAACCTTCCCCCCCTCAAAAGTTCCCTTGCCCATCCCTTTTTATCACCTTCTTTATCACCCCACACATATTTTTATGGACAGAGGACATATAAAATTACCTCACCCCCTCAAATACTTATACAGCTCGCCAAACCAGAAAACGAACGATGATATGAGGATAATTACCGTCAATTCAATTAAACTCAACGGAACAAATCGAAATACATTCTTATACGAAGTAGCGGTTTCATTTCATCCTGCTGTATATGCCTTCATTTCCTTTTTGATCTCGCTGGCACCCTTCTTTATATCTTTTACAATCTCATCAGGAGACATTGTTTGCCATTCTATCTCCTTCACGTAGCGATAGTAGTGAATGTCTTGTAAGGACTTACATCCCGGAAACTCCCGCTGTTACCCTCTTTCGTATTTCTTCTTTTTCCTTCTCAAAATGCAACCTAACATCTCTGGAGACATTCCTTCATTCAAATGCCTCATTGAAACTGATGATAATATCACTAAATAGGTAGATTAAATCATTTTTATGCTTCTCTCTTAGCGTTCTACTAATTTCTATTTGAAAAGTATTAAAGTCACTTCCATATCCAAAATAGTATAAACCACTTATTTTGTCGCCCCATCTATGAACTATCTTAGAAGAATCTCCAATCTTATTTTTATCTATTTGTATTTTCAAGTTGCATCCTTTAAGCTTCTCAATAAACCAGTCTTTAACTTCTGACGAGCATGTTTTACCTGATCGAGTTCCAATTTCAATAGATAGTGGTCCATGAACTGTGTTTCTTATCCCATGAATTGCTAAGTGTAGATAAGGTTTAATCAACTTCTCATTTTCATTAAGAATACCTATATGTTCCAATATGTCTTTTATAGTTTGCCTATACTCTTTAATAGCTTCTTCATTTTTCTGATTGGGAAGCCTGTTTAAATCTGCAATAGTTCTTGAAACAGTAGCAATAATGCCGTGACAATTTATCTCCTTAATTACACCTTCTACAATCTCACCAGTATATTTGTCGGAACATGGGGGTGCTGCATGAAGTGCATCTATGTGGGTACGAATTCCCTTATCGCCTAAATGGAATTTAATAAATTTTCTTTCTACGAAATTTGCCATATTTACCTCCTTTTTACCAAAGATTGCGCCTATATTTTCCCTATGCCCGAAGTCCACCATTTCATATAACTTTGGTATATTCGCAATACTTTGCATATCCTATGTGGAACACCTATCCCCTCAAAAACTCCACCATTCATCCTTTTTTACCACCTTCCTTATTAACTAACCACCCCACACACATTTTACCTATGAACAGAAGCTATATAAAATTACCTCACCCCCTCAAATACTTATACAGCTCGCCAACCCAGAGAACAAACGACGAAAGTATGATAATCACCACCAACTCAATAACACTCAACGTAACAAATCGAAACACATCCTGGAAAAACGGCGTATAAATTACCATCGCCAAAAGAACAACCGAGGCAGTAAGCGACGCAACAACATACTTATTGCTAAAAAACCCAATCTTGAAAATAGACCGTTTTAGCGAACGCATATTCAGAACGTTAAAAAGCTGTGTAAACGCCATGACAGTAAAAGCACCTGTTCGTGCCTTCTCTATTCCCTGTGGTAAAAAAGCATCAAAAATAACTATCGTAATAATAACCATGATACCAGCCATCACAAGGATAAACGGAATTATCTCTCGTGATAATATATTCTCCTCTTTTTTGCTTTTCCGTGACGGCTCTTCTAAAATATCACCATGCCCGGGTTCAGTAGCCAAAGCAACGTCTGAAACACCATCAGTAACTAAATTGAGCCATAATATCTGTGTAGGTAATAACGGCAAAGGAAAACCAAGAAGCAATGCACCTATAATAGTTATATCCTCTGCAAAATTGGTAGTGATAAGAAACGAACTTGCCTGTCGAGTATTAGTAAAAATAATCTTTCCCTCTTCTATTGCATCAATAATAGAAGCAAAATTATCATCGGCAAGCACAATTTCGCTTGACTCGCGTGCTACGTCGGTGCCAATTACGCCCATAGAGATACCAATGTCAGCCTTTTTCAATGCCGGTGCATCATTAACACCGTCGCCAGTCATGGCTACAATATGACCCTGATTCTGAAGCGTTTCAAGTATTCTCAATTTCATATTCGGCGTTAACCGCGCAAAAACGTAAACGTGTTTTACTGCTTCTTCAAACTCTTCTTGCGACAGTTGCGATAACTCCTGTTCAGTAAGAGCAATAGGATATTTACTGTTACTATCCAACGCAGTTTCGTCAATAAGCCCGATTTCTCTGGCTATTGCAACCGCGGTATCCTTATGGTCGCCTGTTTTCATAACAATCCGAATGCCCGCATTCCTGGCTTTAGCAATCGCCTCTTTCACTTCCGGTCTCGGCGGGTCCATCATACCAATAACACCAACAAAAACAAGGTCATTGACCATGTCTTCTGATAGAGTATCTAAATCAGGAGGCGCATCTTTATAAGCCAGAGCGAGTACTCGCATCGCTTTTTTTGCTAAATATTCTACCTGAGTGGAAATGTCCTGGCGCAGTTCGGGACTAATTTCAGTACGCGTAGCCTTTTTAAGAGTGTATGAGGAATGATTGAGAACCGCTTCGGGAGCACCAACGACATAAATTTCTCTCTTTTCACGTTCTTCTACCAGTACCGAAAGTGACGCTCTATATTTCAACTCAGGATTAAATGGTAAACTATCTATTCTTTTCTCTTCTTCCAGCACCGTTTCTTTTTTTAACCCTGCTTTTTCCGCAAGAACAACAAGTGCCGCTTCTGTTGGGTCCCCGATAATCTCATAACTTTCTTTTTCTTTTTCCTTCTCTTCTTTCTTCAAAAGCCGTGCATCATTACAAACAGCAGCAATACGAAGAAGTTTCGATAAAGAAGGGTTCTCTAATGGGGGAATACTATTATCGTCTTGTAAAAAACTGCCCGAAGGTTCCCAACCACTTCCTGACACCGTGATTTCATCTTCTCCGGGCAAAATTATCTTCTTGATATTCATAGTATTCTGCGTGAGTGTCCCGGTTTTGTCTGTTGCGATAAGTGTTGCTACACCAAGCGTTTCCGTTGCAGGCAATCGCCGAATAATGGCATTTCTTTTCGCCATACGATTTGCACCAATGGCAAGGACAATTACCAGTACCGCAGGCAAGCCCTCTGGAATTCCGGAAACAAGAGCAGCGATGGTAAAGAGAAAAATTTCGGAGAATTCAATTTTCCGTATAAAGAACCCGACAAGGAATACTATTGATGCTCCGATAGCCGCGATAACGCCTATTTGCTTTGCGAGAACGTCCGCCTTTTTTTCAAAATGCCCCTTCACGCGTTTTATTTTTTCTATGTCCTGCGCCACTTTGCCAATTGCCGTGTTAATACCCGTCGCGGTCACAACGGCTCTGGCTTCGCCACCGGCAACAAACGTCACCATCCACGCCATATTTTTACGGTCGGCAAGAACGGTCTTTTCCGGCAGCACTCTGGTATCCTTATCAATGGGAAACGACTCGCCAGTCAGCGATGCTTCCACAGTGCGAAAATTCTTCGTTTCTACGAGTCTGGCATCAGCAGGGATTTTATCGCCCTCTTCTAATGAAATAATATCACCCGGCACCAATTCTTTTGACGGTTTTCGCAGTAATTCGCCGCTACGGTAAACCTTTGCATAAGGCACAATCATCTTCTTTAATGCTCGAATTGATTGCTCTGCTCTATACTCCTGCACAAATCCCATTGCGGCGTTAATAAAAATGACACCGGTAATCACATACACGTCAATTAAATGACCGGAGAAAAAAGAAATGACCGCAGCGATAAGGAGGATATAAATCAGAATACTGTGAAATTGTTTGAGAAAAATTATAACAGGATGCTGTCCCTTTTTTTCGGGTATCTCATTAATACCAAATTGTTGTAGGCGGCTCTTTGCCTCTTCATGCGAAAGTCCGCTGACCTCAGAAGATAACCTTTGTAATACCTTTTCAACCGGTTGTGAATGGAATGAATTATTAAGGTGTTTGTCGTTCATATGATAATAGATTAACTATTCTCTATTAAGGTTTTTCGGAGGAAAACAGAACTCCTTTATCACACATTTGTTGCTATACCCAGCATAGCCAGCAGGATAAATAATGTCCAGATGATTATGATTATACGACCCCACATAGAACTTCTCCGCTGGTCAATTGTTTTCATTTTTCTATTCTTTCCCACATACGTGGCAAATAGCTTTTTCTTCTATGTTTTACCTGAGACGAAGGACATTTATAAAACTTCGCATTATTTCAATTTTATTTCAAGTCTCCGAAATTCTTCTTTGTAATTAAAAGTGCCCATCATTGACATGCAACCCATACCACCGACCGGAACAGGTGAAGATTCGAGGTAAAATAAGTCTTATATAGCGTGAGGGCAAAGAGAATATACATGAGAATAGGCTTTTTCGTTTGGGAATATCCGCCGAGGATAGTCGGCGGTTTGGGAACTTATGCAGAGAATATATGCCCGGTGATAATAGACTTAGGGCATGACATCTCCGTATTTACGATGAACGACGGAACGTTAAAGACAAGAGAGGTATTAAAAGGCGTTGACGTCAACCGACCGTTGCTCGTGGACGGGAGCAATATACTTCCTTTGTTCTTAACGGAAGACCTGAGAAGATGGGGCACAGGCACTAAATTCTTCAATGACGTGCTTATGTACAACATCCTCAGTGCTGCTAAATTCGTTAACGAGCTCATAAAAAAAGAAGGTTATAAGTTCGATATAATCTGCGCACATGATTGGCTAAGCGCAATAGCGGGGATAATGGTAAAGCAGGAGACGGGTTTACCTTTCGTTCTCCATCTTCATTCAACCGAATGGGGTCGTTCAATGGGTGGTGGTTCGACAATTGTTCGTCATATAGAAGAAACCGCGGCTAATATCGCTGATAGGGTAATAACAGTAAGTTATCCAATGCACGAGGACCTTACAAGACATGGATTTGACGCTGCTAAGATATGTGTCTGCTGGAATGGCATCAATTTAAATAAACACGACCCTGAGAAGCTTGAGGATAAGGAAATTCAGACCCTGAGAGATAAATACGGAATTGGGGCAGAAGAAAAGATGCTGCTTTTTGTTGGAAGACTGACTGCGGTGAAAGGCATCGTAAACCTAGTGAAGGCAATGCACATGGTGACAACCAAACATCCAGGGGCAAAGCTCGTTATCCTTGGCAAAGGTGAGTTAGAGCGAACGATTTCCAACCTGATAAGTAAATTGAAGATGGAAGATAAAGTGAAGACAAGGTTTGAGTTTGTATCCGAAGAGGAACGGATATTGCATTACGGGGCTTGTGACATAGCGGTTTTCCCTTCTTTATACGAGCCTTTTGGTATTGTCTCCCTGGAGGCGATGGCAATGGAGAAAACGGTCATTGTTGGTGCAAGCGGGATTAGCGGCTTCCGAGACCAGGTAATTCCTTCGGGGCATGAACAAACAGGTGTTCACGTTGACGGCAGTAGTAAAGCAGATATAGCATGGGGGATAAATTCTCTGCTCGAAGACACGCAAAAAGCGATAGCGATGGGTAAAAGAGGAAGAAAAAGGGTGAAAAAATATTTCTCATGGGAGAAAATAGCAGAACATACGATTGGAATATATGAGGATGTAACAAGAGAAGTGGGAGAGAAATAAAGCTCTTTTATTCGTGTTGAGATAAACCTATCTAAACATTTGTGAAGGCGCACGTTTCTCCTTAATCAAATCATCAATTTTTTGCGCTTCTTCATATAATGGCTCTACATCTATCTTAACAGTTGGAAGTAGCTTATCAATTACTTCTATCACCTTTGCTGGAGCTGTTGCATCGGGAATTCCAGGATTTGAATTGACATTAGCCAATAAACAAATAACATTAAAATTTATTCTCATACCTTCGTTTAACAATACCGCAGAAACCCCTGTGATGATGCCGGTCCTTAATTGTTCAAGTTCGAGCCTTTCAAGGTCTTCTCTAGCACGCTCTATGTTCCCAACACCGTACACCCTGTGCTCTTTATCGGAGACATGTTCTCTGGTTAAGTACAACCTATCATAAGTAAAGAGTTATATTTTAGGACACATATTTTCTTTTGAGGTGTCCAAAATGAAGCAATTACATGGGAATAGTTCTCGCTTTGTTAGGGAACTCACACCAGAAGAGAGAGCATTCATTTCTA
>JAUVZJ010000020.1 GCA_030602585.1 Candidatus Methanophagales archaeon
TAGAAATGAATGCTCTCTCTTCTGGTGTGAGTTCCCTAACAAAGCGAGAACTATTCCCATGTAATTGCTTCATTTTGGACACCTCAAAAGAAAATATGTGTCCTAAAATATAACTCTTTACTTATGATAGGTTGTACTTAAATATATAGGTGATGGTAAATCCAGAGAAACAGCCATATTTTTCACTAAAGCAACAACTAAAGCAGAACACATTATGATGCAATATGAATTTATGCGCCGAGAGAGAATTGGATCAACAATGCAACATATAGGAGGCATGGGAGATGACTATATATACGATGTCCATGAAACTACAAAAGGAAACTTATGGTTTAAAGTTCCAAAGGAATAGATGTTGTCTGATAGTAATTAAAAAGGAAAATCGTGATGGACGGCAGGCAACTCTTCACAACCCGTCGGTTTGCTCGCCTTCGCTTACGCTCAGGTCACTTAACATGGTGTATGCGGTTCGCACCTTCGGTGCTCACCAAAATTGCTCCGCTCCGCAACTTCGCATACACTGGGAACGTTATGCGAAATGGCTAACAAGGTATGGGGATGAAAAAAATGATTTGGATTCTATTTTACTACAATTCTCTTCCCGATGTGCCAGAAGGATGTCGCTTATTTTCAAATGATGTGATGCATCGAGATTTCTTCAAGTGTAATCCCACAAATACGGGCCATTATCAATACCCAAAGTTTGAGACATTGTCCTATGATGAGGGTTGCCATCGTAGAGAAGTTAATAATTTTCTAAACAAGAATGAGTCAGAGAAATATGTTGTCTTCTATACAAGACATACTGCTTTATCAGGAGAAAGAAAAAACAAAATTATTGGTTACTTTAAAGTTGGAGAAAATTTTGAAAAACGTAACAGAGGATTTTTTGCATCCGAATCTATTCTTTTACCAAAAGATAAATGTATTGAAATAAACTATAATTCCAGAGGAGTTCCTGTGAGTTGGGGCAATTCGTCGGTAAGAAAGGATGTAGATAGAATTCTTAGTACTCTAATAACCAAACCGACTACGGATATTACAGACAAATATAAAGAAGAAACAAAGATGATAATGGATCGATTGTTGACCGTATCGGGGAGAAAAGAAATTATAGATACTTGTGAGAAGTGTGTGGTAAAAGTCCAATGTTACTGGGGTAGGAAGACAAAACAATTTAAAGAAGATACATTGAAGAAATTTTATGGAGGCAATCGGGTATGTTGGACGACCTGTTAGAATCCTTATCCGAAAGAGAATCATCTGAGATTGTTTTCAACCAATATCAAGATGAAGAGATTCGCAATAATTTAAAGTTATACTTCGACTATCTTATTCAAAATAAACATGATGTGCTTCTGATAGGTGAAGCTCCGGGATATAGAGGCTGTAGGCTAACAGGGATACCTTTTACCAGTGGGGTTGTCATAAAAAACGCCAAGCACAAAATTTTCAAAGAAATTGGGAGTGAAATTAAACCGCATCAAGTGGTTTCTGAAAATACGGCGGCAATCCTATGGGATTTCTTGGGCAACGACAGACCAGTTCCCATTTTGTGGAACGCCTTTCCATTTCATCCTCATGAGAGGGGTATGCCTGAAAGTAATAGAAAGCCGGATGTTCAAGAGTTAAAAGAGGGTAAGAAATATTTAAAAATTGTTTATGACATATTCAAACCTAAGAAGCTTTGTTCTCTTGGTCGGGTTGGTGAGATTACGTTAAGGGAATTATTTCCTAGCGAAGAAATAATCTACATTCGCCATCCCTCGCGTGGCGGCAAGAAAAAATTTATCAATGGAATGTTGAAAATATATGATAGCCACTTCGCCTAACAGAGCGTATCTGGCTACGGTGCTTCGCACCTTCGCCCAAAATCCCCTTCGGGGAACTTCAGATACGCCCGAAACGTTAGCCGAAATGCATCTTCCAAATCCAAAAAAGTATAAAAGATAAAAGTATTAACAATCAATAGAAGGAGGAATCACAATGAAAAAGAAATTCAATAAGGTGTACCAATTCAAGATTACGCTGAAGGGTGTTAGACCACCGATTTGGCGGCGAATACAGGTCCCGGAAACTTATACATTTGGGGATATACACGTCGCCATTCAAGACGCTATGGGTTGGTCAGATTATCATTTTCATGAATTCGAAATAGTCAATCTATCAACGGGTTTAAAGGCGAATATAGGAATCCCAGTCCCGGATGAAGCATTTGGTAGAGAAGTTCTTCAGGACTGGAAACAAAAAATAGCCGACTACTTTTCTATGGAAAATCGGTCGGCAAATTATGTATATGATTTCGGTGATACCTGGGAACACAGAATACAATTGGAAAAGATACTTCTTAGAGAGAAAGGTGTTGATTATCCGATATGCATCAAAGGAAAAAGAGCATGTCCGCCTGAAGATTGTGGCGGAATCTGGGGGTATGAAGAGCTTTTAGAAATCATCAAAAATCCCAAGCATGAGGAGCATGAGGAAATGCTGGAGTGGCTTGGTGGCGAATTTGACTCTGAACATTTTGACGTGGAAGAGGTTAGTTTTGATGACCCTGATAAACGTCGCAAAATGGCATTTGGGTAGAATAGAATACGCACACCGTCTAACAGCGGACATACGGCTATCTAATGAAAAAAAGTTCTACTAACATCAGAGCGTATCCAGCTTCGCCAACCAAAATCCAGCCTCTATGCCGGGCTTCAGATACGCTCGAACCGTCAGGCAAAATTTTATATACCCGTATTTGCATTCTATAACTGTAGGTGTTTACTCATGGAAACGAAAGTAAGTGATTTGACTGTTGGAGAATTGCAGTCCTTAATATCTGATGCAGTCCGTGGAGCTATGGAAGAGGTAATCGAAGATATGTTAGCACTTTCCAGTGACGAATATCTCTGCTCAATTGAAGAGGCAAGAAGCGATTATAAAGAAGGCAAAGTAAAATCTCTTGAGGAACTCTTTGATGTATAAGGTAGTATTCACTAAAAGGGCGTTGAAAGACTTAGAAAACATTGATAATAAATGCAATTCACCCCCACGGCTCGATAAATAACCACTCCTTATACTTTATCGTCTATAAGTTCTATACCCGGTTCTAACAGTTTTCGGTCGCTCCTTCCATCGTATTCTCTCTTTCTTTACCTCAGGCAGCTTCTCTTCTGTTATAGTGACATCTTTGAGTCTCATAACTTGCCTAAAGCTATCGTAATCACTGCTTGCAAGAATATTAATCGCTCTTCCTTCTTTGCCCGCTCGTGCCGTTCGTCCTATGCGATGAATATAATCCTTCCGGTATTTCGGAATATCGTAATTGTAAATATGCGAGACACCGGGAATATCAAGCCCGCGTGCCGCGACATCAGTACAGACAAGAACAGAGACGTTCTGTGCATGAAATTGCTTCATTACCTTGTTTCTCTTCTCCTGAGTAAGCCCACCATGAATGGCAAGCGCATCTATCCCCGCTGCTTTGAGGTTGTTTGCCACAAAGTCCGTATTCTTACGCGTATTGCAGAAGACCATGACAAGCCCTGCTTTCTCGTGTCTCAATAGATGGACTAACAACGAGAATTTCATATTATCAGGGACGTCATAGTAAAACTGCGTTAACTTCTTCGGGTCAACATACGTCTCTGCAGAGACCTGAACCGGCTCGTTCATGTATTTCCGCGCAAGACGCGCTACCTCTCGTGAAATTGTCGCGGAAAACAATAGTGTCTGCCTTCCACGCGGGCATTCTCGTATTATTTGCTCCACGTCAGCGATAAATCCCATATCCAGCATTCTGTCTGCTTCATCCAATACCAGCGTGTTTACTCTGCGCAAATCAATCGTTCTTCGTCCGATATGGTCTAATATTCTACCCGGTGTTCCTATAACAACATCCGCGTTCCTCAATTGCTCAATCTGCGGATTGATTGACATCCCGCCGAAAACAGCAACAATCTTCAACGGCTTGTATCTTGAAAAACCCGCTAACGCGATTGCAACTTGCTGTGCCAGTTCTCGCGTTGGCGTTAACACCAGCGCCTGTATCCCTTCGCCTCTCTCGGATTTCTGTATAATGTCAGAAGCAAAAGCAAGCGTCTTTCCAGAACCCGTCGCCGCCCCGGCTATAACATCCTGTCCCGCAAGGATCAAAGGAATTGATTTCTCCTGTATCTCCATTGGCTTTTCAAACTGTTCGTCTTCTATCGCTCTCAAAATAGGCGTTATAATGCCTAACTCTCTAAAATATTCCATCGTTTATTATTCAAGAAAAAAGTCTAAACCTCTCTCTTATTTACCTCTCTATTCCATACTTTATCATTACTACTATATAAAGGTCGCAGGTGCATAAAAAAAATAATCGGTGAATAAAAATATCGAAAATTCAACGATCTAATGTCATGGAATGCGAGCTGGAGAATAATTAATCACGGACCTATCCTCCCGAACTCCGTTTGACAAATCACACACCTGAGACCGCTCTCCTCTAAAACCGCCTTTACTTTGAGCATATCTTCATAAGATGGTTTTCTTACGTCCATTCTCCTGAACACAGGTCGGTAATCCAGAGCGCATATCTGGACATCCGGCGACCATCCTGCTATCCTTTCCCCTATTTTATATATTTCATCAAGCGAAATCAGCGCCTCATTGTAGGGTATGCCTATGCCAACGAACATCTTATCAGAATAATTTTCTACGAGGCATTTAATCGCCTTCCATTCGGTATCCAGAAGTTTTTGCGCTAATCCGCTTTCTTTTATACCCGTGATTCTAATAAAAGTATCGAGTTCCAAGCCCTTTACGTCAGCCCCTATATCAGTAGCGCCAGCGAGGAAGAGTGCGTCTATGTAATCCCCGGTTAGCACAACTGCGTTTGTATCCACATGCAATCGCGCTTTTTTATCCCTGTTCAATCGCTTCAATTCCTTCAGATATTCCAAAAGCCATCTTCTGTTCAGCGTGGATTCGCCACCGGATATAGCCATCCTATCCACGCCACATCTCCCCCTTTCGTAGCTCGTTATCCTCGCCGCTTCTGCTGGCGACAGCGGCTCTTCGGCTGCGGAATAAGTAATTTCCCAGTTCTGGCATGTTGGGCATCTTAATATACAGCCATGCGAAAAACATGCGACTTCTATGAATTTAAGCATAAACCCAAAACTTCTCGGCTTTAGCCAATGAGGCGTGCCTACCCCGCCTACTGCATGCCCCTGAAACCCGGAAACCACTCTTTTTGGCTCTTTCTTCTCTATCGCATCCTTACCCGTTATTATCTCCATACCCGCTTCCACGGGTGTTACGCAACTTGGCTTCAAATCCCCATTTATAATAACCGCACACGACCAGCATCCCCCGGTTCGACAGGGTGCAATAATTTCTGTATCGCCTGGTTCCCCCTCTTTATCTTTATATATAACCGAAGTGAACCCAATAAACTCAAGAGCGCTTAACACAGATATTCGTGCAGGCACGCTGTATTTCTCATGGTTCACCTTTATTTTTACTGCTTCTCTTTGCTCTGACTCTGATATTTCTTCTAAACCCCTCGCTTCATACGGGCATGCATCCACACACGCAGCACATCCAATGCAATTCTCGTGAGAACGACATATCAACTGACAGAATCCACAATTCGTGCATACCGCTGTCTTTCTCGCAACTTTGAACTTCATGCCATATATGCGCAATACTTTTAATTGATTACCCTCTATGTTTTTAATGTTAGAACACGAGAATAATAATTACTCAATGGGGTGAGAGAAAAAAATGGGGATGAAAGAAGGTTTAGGGAAGATATTTGTGAAGAAGGAAGGAATAGGGGAGGAAGGGGATTATCTGGACCTAGAAGAATATGAGGCGGATCTAAAGGAAGAGCAAGATGTAAAGATGTACATAAAGACTGCGGAATTGACAGGTTTATACGATATTCCCGAATTGAAAAAGGAAATATACGCGGGCAATATATTGATTCTGGACATATCACTGGCGAAGCAGGACAAAGTTCTGGTAGAGAAAGCGATAAAAGACCTGAAGATGGCGGCATTAGATGTAGGGGGGGACATCGCAGGCGTTGGGGATTACCAGGTGATAGTGGCGCCAATGGGAACTAAGATAGAACGGAAAAAAATGAGTGGGGAGTAGTTTGGCTGTCTGTGCAGTGGAGTTGCAGTGAAGTGAAAGAGAACTGTCCTATTTGTGGAGCGGAAAGCGAATTGCATTTTTTACCATACGAAATTCCGTTCTTCGGTGAAATAATGATTTTTACCGCTGTTTGTTCCTCGTGTGGGTATCGCTCTACCGATGTAAAGGTGATGTCGGATGAGAAGAGGAGAAGATGCGAGATGGTGATTTCTTCTGCGGAAGATTTGAATGCAATCGTTGTAAGGTCTTCGCTTGGAACCATTGAGATACCGGAGTTGGGAGTGAGCGTAGAGCCAAAAAAAGGAGATGCTTTTATTTCTACGGTGGAAGGCGTGTTGAAGAGAGTGGAAGGCGTGGTAAAGATGCTGAGCAGGGATGTAGAAGGTGCGAGAAAGAAGCGTGCAGATGCGGTTTTGAACCGGATAGAGGAAATAAAGTCGGGCGAAGCGAGCATGACGTTAATAATAGACGACCCTGCGGGCAACAGTGCGATAATTTCCGATAAGGCTAAAACTTTTCTTTAAAAAGAAAACTTTATTAACAAACTCTCCTTTGGGGAAAGTTTGAGGCGGGAGCGTAAAAATGGGTGAATCAATAAAGAGAAATATAAATGTTGAGTTCGTAAGCAGGGAACCTGTTGAGGAGCAAGAGATAGAGATGGTGGAAAGAAAAGGTCTGGGGCATCCGGATAGCTTATGCGATGGTATAGCAGAGGCTGTTAGTATAGCGTTGTGCAAAGAGTATAAAAGAAAGTGCGGGATGATATTGCATCACAACACAGATAAAGTGCAGCTCGTTGCCGGCAGGTCAAATCCGAGATATGGGGGCGGCGAGGTTATTTCGCCTATTTACGTATTGTTAGGCGGGCGAGCAACGAGAGAATTTGAAGGCGAAGAAATCGCTGTTGATACAATAGCAATGAAAGCAACGAAGGAATATCTGCGGAACATAAGGAATTTGGACGTGGATAGCCATGTTGTGGTGGATAGCAAATTGGGACTGGGTTCTTTCGACCTTTTAACTGTTTTTAGAGATAAGAATAGGGAAATACCAATGGCAAATGATACCTCCTTTGGCGTTGCACATGCTCCTCTTTCGGAGATTGAATCCATAACTCTTAATGCGGAAAACCGGGTGATGAAGGAATACAGGAACAAGGAGAAAGCGATAGGCGAGGATATGAAGGTGATGGCGCTTAGAGAAAAGGATAAGATAACTTTAACGGTTGGTGATGCTTTCGTTTCTAAATACGTGGATGACTACGAGCACTATGAGGCTGCAAAGAACGGATTAAAGGAATTCATAAGCGACGTAGCGGAAGCATATACAACAAGGGAAGTAAATACTCAGGTAAACATGGCGGACACTCCGGACGCGGTCTATATCACCGTGACCGGGACCTCAGCGGAAATGGGTGATGATGGAGCTGCGGGTCGTGGTAACAGGTGCAACGGGCTTATCACACCAAACCGACCTATAAGCATGGAAGGAACACCGGGGAAAAATCCGGTGAATCATACCGGTAAAATATACAATTTGCTCGCCAATATAATAGCCAGCGAAGTCGTGGATAGCGTAGATGGAATTCAAGAGGTGTATATAAAAATTCTCTCTGAGATAGGCAGAAGGATAGACGACCCGAAGGTGGCAAACGCTCAGATTGTCCCGAAGAGCGCTGTAAACCCTGGAGTAGCGGAAAAGAAGGTGGAGCGAATAATAGATGATTGGTTCTCAAACATAGCGGAGATTACGGAGATGGCGGTTAGAGGCGAGTTGAGAACGTTTTAATTCAAACCTTTTCTTAGAAAGAAAAGCTTTACCAAAAGAACATTTTAAAAGATTTTGGAAAATATCTAATTGTGGGGCGAACTCTGAACTACGAGGTATCATACGAGACTGAGGTCCTTCTTGATGGTAGCCAGCGCCTCCTTAAGCGTGGCTTCATCCTTTTTTTCCAGACGCTTCTTCGATTGATGATTGCCGATTACTGTGTAGCCAGCACCTTTGAGGGCATGCGCTAGCTCTTTTTCCAACGCAGCCATTCGGTCTCGGAAACATTCGTGGGCTGCTCGCTCTTTTTTGATTTCCTCAAAGACTGGACCGTAGGCAGACATAAGATATCTGCACATGGAGGGTTCCATGCCCTTCAGTTTAAGCTGACGATACAGAGAGTTTCCCTTAGCGGATTCTCTGGTATCAAGATGCCTGGAAACCCTGCTGAAAGGTGATGCAGCATTTGGCGACGAGCTGTCACCAGTCCGTCCGACATATAGAACTTCGCATTTGCCGTCCGATACCTTCCAGCAATAGAGCCAGAAGCCCCTGTTCAAAAGTTGTCCGTTAAATCTCATGGTTGTTGACTTCATGCTATTATATCTCTTCTGCCCAGATATATAATTTTCGACATCCTTCCATCCATGCTTTTTTTCGTCAACTTTTTTCCTAATGGTTGTTTTTAGTAAAACGTTTTGCTTGCAAAATGGTTTTAAAATAAACACAATTTTCTCTTCCGCCTTTTCCCTTTTTCCCTTCCCATCATAATACACCATATAAATTTTCCGATTCTTATAAAAAAAACACCACATAATCTCAAAAAAGCATAAAGAATCGAAAAGCTTTTACGTGATATGAGCCATAGCCAAATATGAGGTAATAAGTGCATATCTTGACAGGCAATCATTGGATGAACGATGAAAAATGGGTGATGAAATGCGTTGCTGGATTTGTAAGCGAACAATAGATGAAGTGATAACGGATATGGTAAAGGAAGGGTTTGGACTGCGGAGTTTAGCACTGCGAGAAGAAGAACTGGAATTAGCGGGTGCTTCTTCTAAAGAAGCTATGTATTTCGAATCAGTGAACTGCTATGGCGTAGAAATCGAAATCTGCACTGTTTGCGCCGATATAATCAGTAGAATCGCAGAGATTTTGGCGAAGGCATCTTAAATTCTTTTGGCAATCTCTTCTATTTTCCGTATAAACGATTCTGCTTCTTTGTGATACATTTGAAAATCTTTTGGGTCTATTTTAACGCATTATTATAATATTCATCTCTTCTTCTCAGGTATCTTTGAACCTTATTTAGGTCGTTCATATCCTATTATCCTTTCCGTTTTGTCATCTATTTTTACTTCTACTATCTTCTCTTCAAATGCGCCAACATCAAATCTCACAACCCAAACGTTTTCCTCTAATTTGACATTTTCCAATCTGTGGGTATAATAACCCGCTTTATCCTCTAAAAATTCTATGCCCCTGTCAACGGCTTCTTCTGTGTTCATTCTTCACACCTACTTTATCCTTTCACCACCTTCGTCACTTCTTCCAACCCCCTCGTATTCACCACGTCCTTAGCTTCAAGCCATCCACGTCGAGCAGTTGCCACGCCATATTTTATCACCGCACTCATCTGCATTGCATCATGCGCATCCGTTGAGATCGCCACCAAAACGCCATAATCCTTTGCCATCTTGCAATGGATATCGTTAAGGTCGAGTCTGTCAGGGAACGAATTCAATTCCATTATCGTGCCAGTATCCTTTGCCGCTTCCATGAGCATCTCCATATCCACCTCATACGGGTCCCTTTTTCCCAGAATACGACCTGTGGGATGCGCAATTATATCCACGTTAGGGTTCTCCATTGCTGTTACGATTCGTTTCGTCATCGTGTCTCTATCTTGAGAGAATTTAGTGTGAACCGCAGCCACGACCACATCCAACTTCCTCAATATCGCATCCGGAAAATCCATAGAGAAATCTGACTTTATATCCACTTCCGCAGCGGCTAAAACCCGGAAATTAACACCTTCATCTTCAAATCTCTTGTTTACCTTTTCTATCTCGTCCTGCCGTTTCGCTATTTTCTCATCATTCATCCCACCGGCAATGCCTACCGCAGGAGAATGGTCAGCCACTGCGATATACTCATAACCTGATGAAATAGCAGTTTCCGCCATCTCTTCTATGCTGTTCTTTCCGTCGCTCCATTTCGTATGCACGTGCAAATCGCCTTTTATATCGCTTGCTTCCACCAATTTCGGTATTCCGTTCTCCTTAGCGGCTTCTACCTCACCCCGGTCTTCTCTTAACTCCGGTGGAATATATGCGAGACCAACACTCTCGAACACGTCTTCCTCGTTCTCCCCTCCTATCCTATCATCAGCTCTGAAAATACCATATTCATTTATCTTTAACCCGTTTTTCACGCCCAACTCCCGTATTCTTATGTTATGATGCTTGGAGCCGGTGAAATAATGAGCGGCAGCGCCAAATGAAACAGCATCCACCACGCGTAAATCTGCATTGATTCCTTTTATTGTAACGGATGATTTCGTTTCCCCCTTTCCTATCACGTCTTCGATGCCCTCAAGACTCGTAAACGCATCCATTACCTCCTTCGGTCGCTTCGATGCCACCAATATATCTATATCGCCTATCGTCTCACGCATTCTACGCAAACTACCCGCAATCGTTATCCGCTCCACCGCATCTAACTTCTTCAACTCGTTCACTATTGATTCCGCATAAGGAAGCGCCTTGGAAAGCAATGCACGTCCTTTATACCTCCTGTATTGCTCTATTCCTTTCAATATATTCTCCTCTACCTTAGCACCCAATCCAGGAAGTCCTTCCAACTTGTGCGATTTAGCAGATTCCTCCAATTCCTCTATGCTATTTATCCCAAGCTCTTCGTGCACCTTTGCTATTGTCTTCGGACCGACACGAGGAATGGCTAAGAGTTCAAGCAAGCCCGGTGGCACTTCTCGCATTAAGTCCATGTGTTTCTTGCAATCACCTGTTTCTGCTATCTCCACCATCTTCTTCGCTATTCCTTCTCCCACCCCCGGTATTTTCTTTAATTCGCTAACTCCTCCTCGCTCTGCTATCACCTTCAAGTCCTGCGTGAGCGTTTCTATTGTCCGGGCTGCTCTTCTATACGCTCTTATCCTGAACTGATTCTCTCCTTTCACTTCCAAAATATCTGCAATCTCGTCAAAAATCCGTGCCATGTCGAGGTTTATCATTTTCTCATTTATAATTCAAATTTGGTACTTTATTTTAGTGTTTTTATTTATTGAATAGTCTCTGCAACAGGTCTATGGACGCTACATTTAGGATTTCGTATTTTCCACTCTTCATTGAGCAACTACCCCCAGCTTCTTCGTCAACAGGTCACGAATACTTACGCTTCCTATGAGTACGCTATTTTCAACCACTGTCATTAGAAGAGGCGAGAGAGACGGTGTGATGTGGCTTGTTGATAAATTTACTGAGGTAACAGCAGAGAGCAGGGTGAAAGTCGAGCCCAATCCAAAGGTGCAGAAAATATCTTCAAATATCGAAATGTTTAATAGTAAAAATGATATGAATATAGTAGGAATAGGGGCGATGAAAATGCAAGAAGAACTTGGAGAGATAAAAGGGCATTTGGATCGTGTAACACACGAATTGATCCTGATAAAGAGGATTTTTATTGGATTAGAGGTAAAGGACAAACAGAAAACAGAACGAGCATGGGACGACTTGATGTCCGTATCGAAGGAGATTTCACTGGCATGGAAAGGAGAAACAGCCGTAGAGGAGATTAGAGACCAAAGGGAGAAGAAATGGTGATATATGTTACAGTGGACAGTTCTGTTATTGTTGCTGCATTGAGAGAACAGGAAGAAAAGCATGAAGAATGTAAAAGGCTGCTTGAGAAACTAAAAGATGGCGATTTTATCGCATTAGAACCTTATACAGTTTTAGTAGAAGTCGTTGCAGCGATAAAAAGAAGAACAGGATCGACACCTCTCGGTGAACGAGTTAAAAAAGATTTGCAAGACATAGATACTATAAATTTTTTGGACCTGGATTTGGTCAGAGCAGATGAAGCGGCAAATATCGCAAAAGAAATCGGGGTTCGTGGTATGGATGCGATTGTCATTCAGACTGCGAAAGAATTCGATAGCATTTTGGTCAGTTTAGATGACGAGATGGTAAAGAAGGCGAAATCGGTTGTTAGTGCCAAAAATGTTGAGGTTTTGTAACATCAGCAAATGTTACGCCTATAACTTTTATTCTATTCGGGTATTTTTTGACGTTAACACCGGAAATGAATTTTGTCAGGATTTCTTCGATTGCAACAATTGATGATAAAACAATCCTTGGCGATATAGACACAACAGTCGTAGCATTGATTGTCGCAGTGGTTCTTCTTTTCATTTCTTTTCTCTTGTTATTGCGAGAGAAAAGGAAGAGGGAGGAAATTTCTGCTCAACACAGACAGAATCGGTCAGGAGGGAAGTAAAAAAGGAGCATAACCGCGTGCGACATGGCGACACAGTTTGAGAATAAGAAAAAGTTTCTCGTGGAAATCTGTGTAATCCTGTGGTTATAAAAAGGAGCTAAACTCGCTTATTTTTCACTGTCTGTTCAAAATCCCACCGATTTTTAGCAGATGCATCTTTTCAAATCTGCATTTTCTATCAGCAGCACCATACTTATTTATGCATTCATTTATAAATTTATATTTAAGAGGCGAAAAAGATGGCTAAAAAAGAGGTTTCAAAGGAGGTTTCAAAAGAAAAGGTAATTCAAAAATTTTCTGAACTTACACCAGAAACAAAGCAGAAAGTAGCTAAAACATTAAAAGGGATTATCATGGAATTAGATAAAGAATGACAAATGAGGATTTAGCTTTACCAAAAAGCTATGACGGAGAGTATGTAACCATCTCCTTGAACTCCTCCTCTTCTATTATTTTCACACCAAGCCTCTCCGCCTGTTCTAACTTAGACCCCGCTTCTTCTCCTGCCACCACGTAATCCGTATTCTTAGACACGCTCGACGCCACCTTCCCTCCTAACCGCTCTACCATGCTCTTCGCATCCTCTCTCGGCATAGAAATTCGTCCGGTAAAAACAAACGTCTTCCCTTCCAGAACCTCTTTCACTGCTTCTTCCTCTCCCTCTGCTACCCCAACACCCTTCTTCTCATACCACACACCCGCTCTTTCCAACAACTTCCTCAGCAATTCCTTCGTGCTACCCTGCTCGAAGAACAAAAGAATGCTCTTTGCTACCTCCGGTCCTATCTCCGGTATGCTTATCAAATCCTCATAATTCGCATTCCGCAACGCCTCCACATCCCCGAAATTATCAGCGAGTAGAGATGCAGTATGTTCACCAACGTGTCTTATTCCCAGCGCATGAACGAGCCGGGAAAAAGTGGTATGCTTGCTCTTTTCCATCGCATCTAATATGTTCTGCGCCGATTTATCGCCCATCCTTTCCAGCTTCAAAAGGTCTCTTTTCGTTAAGAAGAACAAATCCGCAGCGTCTGAAACCATTTTTCTATCCACTAACTGCTCTATTACTTTCTCACCCAGCCCTTCCACGTTCATTGCACGAAGCGAAGCGAAATGTTTTATCCTTTCCTTTAACTGCGCGCTGCACGAAACTCCTATGCACCTCACAATCGGTCCTTCTTTCAGCACCTCTGCGCCGCAGACCGGACACCTATCAGGCATCCTGAATTCTCTCTCTGCTCCCGTCCTCTTCGACTTTATCACGCTCACAACTTCTGGTATAACGTCACCTGCCCTTTCCACCACCACCGTATCGCCAATCCGGACATCCTTCTTCCTCAACTCATCTTCATTGTGCAGCGTCGCCCTGCTTACGATCACCCCACCTATCTGCACAGGTGCCAATACCGCAACGGGAGTCAATGCCCCCGTTCGCCCCACCTGCACCTGTATATCATTCACACTCGTAAACTCCTCGCGCGCTGGAAACTTGTATGCAATTGCCCACCTTGGGCTCCTCGAAATCGTCCCCAACCTTTCTTGCTGCTCTATGCCATTTACCTTCACTACTATTCCATCAATTTCATAATCCAGCACATCGCGTTTATCCTTCACTTCATCATGGTATCTAATCACGTCCTTGAACTCCTTAAACCGCCTTATTAAAGGACTTACCTTAAACCCTACCCTGCGTAAATAATCCAATGCTTCCCAATGCGTTGAAAACTCCTTTCCTTCCGCTCTGCCAACGCCATACGCGAAGAAATCAAGAGGTCGAGAAGCGGTAACCCGCGGGTCAAGCTGTCTTACGGAGCCGGCAGCCGCATTCCTCGGATTCGCAAACATCCTCTCTCCTTTCGCTCCCAACGCCGCATTCAACTCTTTGAATTTACTCACAGGTATGAAAACCTCGCCTCTAACTTCCAGTAACGGCAATGGAGGAGCGTCAGTATCGTAAAAAATACGCAGTGGTATCGTCTTTATCGTCTTCAGATTCTGCGTTATGTTCTCGCCCGTCTTTCCATCTCCTCTTGTGCTTCCTACCGTGAAAACGCCATTTTCATATACGAGTTCCATCGCCAGCCCGTCTATCTTCGGCTCCACCACGTACTCTATCTCTCCTCCTCCGAGCATCCTCCTCACTCGCTCATCGTAATCTCTTACCTCCTCCTCATTAGTAACACTATTCAAACTCAGCATCGGTATGCCGTGCTCGTATGTGCCGAACTCCTCCAGAGGCTTCGCCCCAACTCTTTGCGTTGGTGAATCAAGCGTTATCAGTTCCGGATACTTCCTCTCAAGCTCTTCTAACTCCTTAAATAGCCTGTCGTATTCGGCATCTGAAATCTCTGGCTCATTCAATACATAATATCTGTAATTGTGATAGTGTATCTTCTTCCTTAAATCCTCTATATATTCCTTTACTGCTTCTTTTCCCTCTTCAACACCCATATTTATATATTAGTCCTGTGATAAAATAATACAAAGAGGTAAATAGAAATATGGCAGAAGAAAAGGAAAGGGAAAAGGCAGAGTCATTATTAATACCCGGTCCTGATTACCTGGCGAGTGGTGTTCATATAGGAACGCAGCAAAAAACCGGCGACATGAAGAGATTCATTTACCAGGCAAGACCGGACGGCTTGTATCTGTTGGATATAAAAACTATGGATGACCGGTTGAGGATAGCGGCACGGTTTTTGGCAAATTACGAGCCTTCCTCCATACTGGTTGTATCCACGCGAGAATATGGGCATCATCCTGTGAGCATGTTCGCTAAGGTTACGGGCGCTGAAGCAATAGTCGGGAGATTTATACCAGGAACTTTAACGAATCCTGAATGTGAGTACTTCGCTGAGCCTTCCATACTGGTCGTGACCGATCCAATGACTGATGAGCAGGCTTTGAAGGAGGGCGTGAACGCAGGCCTACCTATCGTGGCACTTTGTGATACAAACAATTCTACTTCTAACATAGATTTTATCATCCCTACGAATAACAAGGGTAGAAAAGCGCTTTCCACTGTTTACTGGCTGCTTGCAGGAGAGACGTTAAGAGAAAGACGTCATAGAGAAGGAGGAGGAGAAGATAAAGAAGAAGAATTCACATTCAATTATGGTGTGGATGATTTTGAAGCGGAGATATAGGAAGGGGGAAAAATGAGAAGAGCGGCAGTAGCGGGTGCCTTTTATGAAAGAGAAAGGGACCGATTGGAAAAACAGCTACGAGATTGCTTCTCGGGTATAACAAGAGAAGAGAACGAGAATGTCCTCGGTGCCGTAGTTCCTCACGCAGGCTATATGTATTCGGGCAGTGTAGCGGCAAGTGTTTACGCTAAACTTCCCAGGGCGGACATCTTTGCCATCGTCGGTCCCAATCATCAGGGTATGGGTTCGCTTGTTGCTGTTTCAAAGGACAGATGGGTAACGCCGTTAGGAGAAGTAGAAGTGGACGAAGCATTTGTGGATGCTCTGCCAAAACGGATTATTGACTTAGACGAAAATGCGCATAAATACGAGCATTCCATAGAAGTTCAACTCCCGTTTCTTCAATTCCTCTTCAATAAGAATTTCCGCTTCGTTCCTATTTGTATCGGCTTAAGCGATGAGGATACAGTGAGAGAGGTAGGAGAAGACCTCGCTGACACGATTTCTAAAATAGATAAAAAGGTGGTTGTGATTGCATCTTCGGATTTTACTCATTATGAACCTGACAGAATAGCGAGAGAGAAAGACGAATACGTGATAGAAGCGATAAAAGCGTTGGACGTTGCGAAGTTCTACAATCGTGTGTATGAACGAAACTCGACAGCATGTGGCATTGGTCCGATAGCAGCGATGATGCATGCGGCAAAAAAACTCGGTGCAAAGGAAGGGAAATTGATAAAATACGCAACAAGCGGTGACGTCACTGGCGATATATCAGGCGTTGTTGGATATGGCGGCATCACAATTTTTTAATTATTATTTTTATCCCGATTTAACTCGTCTCATGCAAGAAAAAAAACCGAAGTATGCGCTGGTTCCTACCAGTAGAGTGTTTTTTGAAGAGTTGTTGAAGAGTGATTTCTTTATAAAAGAAAATGGAACGACCTTCCTCGTCACTCCTTCGTGTGCGAGATGCAATAGGCTCTTTGGCGTTGGAGAAGTAAAAGAAGTGGAGAAAAGAGGGAACATAGCCAGAATAAAAATGAACGACTTGACTGCCACTCTTAATATTTATACAAATAAAGTTATCCAAGCGGGAACATTTATGAATGTAGATGCAGAAGAAAAGAGGGCTTCCATGGCTTTTATCGGCAACCTGCATGTGCGTGAAGGGGTGGGGAAAAGGAAAAGCGTTATCATGCTGGCTGAAGAAGTTGAAGCAGTAAGGGAAAGTGTAAGGAATAGTTGGATAATAAACACCGCATGGAGGACAATGGAGAGGATAGAACCACTTCGCTTAAATGTTTCTTTAAAAATGGAAAATAAGGAGTTATCTGAAAGTGCTTTTGCTTTTAAGGAAGCGCTGGAACACTATGCGATTGACGATGATAAACTGGATGCCTTAGGGAGTATGGCAATAAACGCCGTAAAGGGCGTGTGGCAAGATTACAGTAAAACGACAGGGGAGATGATATTAGATACATTAAAGAATGCGGAAAAGAGAAGTATGGAACGTGGAGAGTTAATGAAAGAGTTGAAGAAGAAAGGGTTAAAAGAGGAGTGGGTAGAGGAAATAATTGACGAGTTTATCGTGGAGGGGAGATGTTATGAGCCTGAAGTTGGGGTGTTGAAGGTGGTGGAAGAATGACGATGGAAATATTTGAAAAAGTGAAATGGATGCAATTGCCGAGGGACGTTTTGATTGGTCATGGTGTCCTACGGGAGATAGGCACGGTGTGCAAGCACTTAGAGGTGGGTAAAAAGGCTTTTATTGTTACAGGTAGGCACACAAGAAAGATAGCAGGTGAGAAAGTGCGTGAGATTTTATCTGATGAAGGATACGAAGTCAACCTGATGGAAGTGAGTTCTATAAACGGAGAAAACATAGAAGGCGTGAAAAAAATGGCAACGGAGGATAAAGCGGAGTTCATGCTCGGCATCGGTGGCGGAACTATCATAGATACGGGTAAAATAGCCTCTTTTGAACTCGGCATTCCTTTTATTTCTATACCTACTATCGCTTCTCACGATGGAATAGCGTCGCCAAGAGCATCTATGAAGGATAAGGACAGAGGCAGTCCTGTCTCCATTCAGGCACATTCACCACTGGCGGTTGTCGCCGATACGAAGATATTATCTTCGGCTCCTTATAGGTTTACTGCTGCTGGCTGTGGCGACATTCTTGCCAACTACACCGCTGTCCGGGATTGGCGGCTCGCACATCGCTTAAGGGATGCGGAATTCAGCAGTTACGCCGCGGCTCTTTCTGAGATGACTGCAAATATGATAATGGAGAACGTCAAGGAAATAAAGGAAAAGGATGAAAAATCCGCATGGACGGTCGTAAAGGCGTTGGTTTCCAGTGGCGTTGCAATAAGCATCGCAGGGTCATCAGCCCCCGCTTCTGGTTCTGAACACAAATTCAGCCATGCTCTGGATATGATAGCGGAGAACCCTGCTTTACATGGCGAGCAATGCGGTGTTGGCACCATAATGATGACAAAACTGTATGGAGAGAACTGGCAACAAATTCGTGAAGTGCTGAAAGAGATAGGCGCTCCAACAACCGCAAAGGATTTGGGCATAGAAGAGGAACATATAATAGAAGCGCTGACCTACGCACACAAAATAAATCCCGGTAGATATACAATATTGGGCGATTCGGGACTCACTTATGAAGCAGCAGAAAGACTTGCCGTCGTTACCGGAGTGATAGAATAAGAAATAAGGAACAGTAAAATGGAACCAGTTAAAAAAGAGGTAAGAAAAAATGGAAGAAGGAAGAATAGTAACGTTAATTGGTGCTAAATGGGCGAATGAAGGCGAAGAGTTCATTTTTTTAGGGGCATCGAAGAAATGTGACGAGTGCAGGTTAAAAAATGCATGCACGAACCTTGAGGTTGACAGGAAGTACAGGATAGAGAAAGTGAGAGATGAAATAAAACATGATTGTTACATTCACGAAGAAGGCGTATCTGTGGTAGAAGTAGTAGAACCGCCTATAACGGTAGCGATAGATGCGATGCATGCTTTCAAAAACTCTGAAATTGTTTTTGAGCTTCCAGATTGCGAAGAAACCGATTGTGAGCTATACGACTCTTGCCATCCATCAGGTCTAATGGAGGGGGATAGATGCACTATTCTGGGAGTAACAGACAATGCAACAAGCGAATGCAAAAAGGGACGATCATTAAAAATAGTGGAAATAAGCAGAGAGGGCAAATAAAGAATCCGAATAAAAACACCTTTAAGATATTTCTTTGGTAATGGTTTCTTTTTTAAAGAAAGGTTTATGTTTGTGGGCGTAGATCATGGGACTATCGGAATAAGATTTGCAGTGTTAGAGGATGAGGAAGAAAGAGCGATAAGAGTTTTTGAGCTTCCGAGGAAGAAAGCAGCAGAGATTAGCGGCGAGGAGATATTAATAGAGGTGGAGCAGGGATTAAAGATAGAAGCAGAGGAAATAGAATTGGTTGCACTGACTTATTCGATGGGTGATGACTTTTCTACGATAAAAGATATAAAAAAGGTGAGGAACCGCGGGGTAAAGAGCGAAAAAGCCGGTTCAATTGTCGGCGGCGGGACAAAGGTGTTTGACGCGATAAAAAACGCAGGCATTCACACAATAATGATACCGGGAATACATGCTGGTAGCAAAAAAATAGACCGCAGGATGAAGTTCTTCTCGCATTGCGCAAGCCCTGAAAAGGTGGGCGTTGCATACCACATATATAAAAAAGGATTTACGAACTTCATTTTCGCGGACATCAGCTCTAACACCGTTACGATGGCTGTTGCAAAGGGGATAATAATAGGAGCAATAGATGCTTGTATCTTCGCACCGGGGTTGTATCAAGGTCCAATTGACCTTCAGCTTTTGAGAGAGATTGAAGAAGGTAAGCTAAGTGCAAACGAGGCTTTCTCAAATGCGGGTGTCTTGCGGAAGAAATGGCTAAAGGCAAGCGTAAGGGATGAGGAGTTAGTTCTCGACGTTCTTTCTTTGTTTGCCGTCATGGAGATTTCAGCGATGCGAGTTCTTATGAAAGATTACGGTGCATCCACCAGTGAAGTTTTCTTGACAGGGTCTGAGGGTGAGAAAGAGGAAATAAAAAGGAGAATAGACAGCCTCTTAGACGTTAAAACCAGACCATTAACGAAGTATAGTGCTGCAATAGGATGTGCAGAAATTGCTAAGGACGTTTTTTACGGCGAGAGAAACATATTAGGGATAGAAGCAGAACTGTGAACCGGATCACCTCTTGACCTTTCCTCCCTTTCGTTTTATGATAGGACGAATCGCACCGCAAGCATCGCATTTCAATACCCACACACGGTCCATCTTCGTAAAATGTGTATCAGGTTTCTTACATTCCCAGCACAGCACGTATTCATCAATATATCTCTGAATTTGGTGCTCTACATCCGCGGGGGAAAATCTTCCCTGGAATATTACCCTATCGCCTGCTATCTTACCGGCAGTGCCCAGCTCGTTCAGCAAAAATTTCATTACAAGCTCCCTTTCCCTGTTTATGTAGTTGCACATAGCATCAAAATTGTCAAATATCGTGGTCTTTCCCTCTATAAACACTTTTGGTGTGGGAATAATGAACCGTGAGTCGTCGGTCTTTCCTCTCGGTAGTTCTCGCAAAGCCCTATCCAAACGGTCAACATATTCTTCCATTTTAGCTTTTACTCCTAATAAGTTTAAGTAAGTTACGCTTTACGCCCCAAGAGAACGCCGAGGAAGGGATTTGAACCCCTGTGTCCCGCAAGGGACACCGGCTCTCAAGGCCGGCGCTTTTGTCCACTAAGCTACCTCGGCCGCTGGCTCTTTTTGTTTCATGGCTTCTTCTCCCCCCATGCATACGCCCTCATCCGCCTCGATTTGCCAAACCCGCATGCCACACAGTACTTTGCATGCAGGCTAAAAGAGACACTGCCGCATCTTCTGCATTTTATGTGCGACCTCTTTTGCCTTTTGCCCATCGAAGGTGTTCCCTTCACCATGACTCCTTTTCTCCTGCTTCTTTGCTTTTACTCTTACCTTCGCCCTTTTCCGTATCTTTTTTCTCGGTTGGCGAGATATACACCACGTTGTCCCCTCGCACCAGAATTTCGCCCATAAGGTTCTTGACAGAAGCGTCACTGTTCAATTCTTCCGCATCGCTTAACACTAAGTTCATGTGCAGGTCATATCCCTCCAATGTTCCTCTAAATTCTCTGCTTCCTCGGATTCTCACTATAACCGGGGACTTTAACGATTTGTTTAATACATCTAACGGTTTAGACTTGTTCACCATGCCCATCACACTCTTCTTCTTCTTCACTTTTTACTGCGCTACTTGCTACCTGTACCTGTATTATTATAATGTGCTTTGAATAGAATAATATCATAGCATATATCTTTATTTTTATTCCCATACAATTTATTTTCAGGGGTTCATTTCAGGGAGAACAGGAAAAATGGCTAAGTCATTTTATGGATACATAAGCGAGGCATGGAAGAGACCTGGGGCTTCATACGTAGGAGAGCTCAGGCAGAAAAGATTGGTAGAGTGGAGAAGAGAGCCAGCAGTTATAAGGTTAGAAAGACCAACGAGATTGGACAGAGCACGTTCTTTAGGGTATAAAGCGAAACACGGCATCATCGTAGTGAGAGCAAAAGTAAGAAGAGGGGGGCGGAGGAAATCAAGACCGAAGGCAGGCAGGAAAACGAAAAGGATGGGGGTGCATAAAATAACACCAGGAAAGAGCTTGCAGCGAATAGCCGAGGAGCGAACTGCAAGAAAATATCCAAACATGGAGGTTCTTAATTCTTATTGGGTAGCCGAGGATGGGAAAAGGAAATGGTATGAAATAATCCTCGTTGAGCCGGCTAATCCGGAGATAAAATCAGATAAGAACCTGAATTGGATTTGCCACCATTCGCATAAACGGAGGGTTTATAGAGGTAAAACATCGGCAGGTACAAAAGGAAGGGGTTTGGTGCGTTGAAGAAGCAGGGCGTGGTAGATTTGCCACTTCACGGTGGAAAAGCGCCTTACTGGCTGGTGAAGAGGATGAAAAACTTAGCCCATGCTATCTTCGAGGTGATAATAGATGAATATGGCGTTAATGGTGCGATAGAGAAATTGGCAGACCCGCTCTGGTTTCAATCGCTATCATGTGCATTGGCTTATGACTGGCATAGCAGCGGAACCACAACAGTAGTGTGCGGCGTTTTGAAATCGGCTATTGACTCCGAGGAATTTGGTATTGGCGTTGCAGGTGGAAAGGGTAAAGCATCGAGAAACACATTATCGGATATAGACGTAATAGGTGAGAAGTTAAGGCTCAGCGATGGAAAGATGGAGGAGCTGAAATACGCAAGCAGAATATCCGCAAAGGTGGATAACGCGTGCGTACAGGATGGCTATCAGCTCTATCATCATTCGATGTTCATCTCGGAGAAAGGCGAATGGGCGGTAATCCAGCAGGGAATGAATCCCCGCATCAGGTATGCAAGGAGATACCATTGGCTCTCTTCAGCGGTAAAGAAGTATGATGAGGAGCCGCATCAGGGTATTGTTGGTATCCTACACGATAATGTGCTGGACATGACTTCAAAAGAGAGCAGGGGATGCAGAGTGACATCCGTTGATCTTGCAAAGACCGATCCAAGCGAATTGGAGCGGGTTTATAAAGAACTTGGAGGCGGCGGTAATAAAAGTAGAAGAATAAGTAGCGGTCAAAGGACTCTTTTTGAGTTCGATTTGGTTTCAGAAGAGGAAGGCAAAAGCTGCGAGACAAAAGAAGAAGCGATAATATACCGGTTGCCGAGACGAGTAAACTGGGACGCACTTCGTGTGGCATACGAGAATCAGCCGGAAAATTACGAGCAGTTTTTATCTATACGAGGAGTAGGACCTGCAACGGTTCGAGCTTTAGCGCTTGTTTCTGAGTTGATATACGGTGAGCCGCCAAGTTGGAGAGACCCTGTTAAGTTCTCTTTCGCATTCGGAGGAAAGGATGGCGTGCCATATCCAGTAGATAGACGCACAATGGATGAAACTACCGAGATATTGAGCAATGCCGTGAAGGAAGCGAAAGCGAAGATAAAGATTTGTTGAGCATGTTCTCAAATCCCACCAAAATAGTCCCTGAAGAAATAGCCAACGCCCTTAAAGAATTTTATCTCTTCGTTCCTTAGAACATCATACCCCTTATTTATCGCTTCTGATACTTGTTTACCCAAACTGCATGACTTCAGCTCGTTCTTCAGTAATCCGACCACATCAGTATATTTTCTCTCTACTTCCACGACATATCTTCCGTTTTCAATACGAAATGAGGGTCGAGAAGCGTATTTGCTTTTAAACTCCTCAGAATGGTATTTTGAAGTAACAGGAGGACCCAGATGCTTCTTTACCTGCGGGAGAGTCCAGACGAGCAACTCAAATATCAAAAACGCTTTGTTTCCTTCTACGGACACGTCACTCCGATATACCTTAAATCCATTCCTTTCTATCAGATTTGTGACGGATGCTTCTGCTTTTCTCAACTGCGGGAATAATATGTCATCTACCACGTCAGGCGCCTCAAATAAGACCATCACGAACTCTGTTCCTCTTTCTTTTATGCGCTTCACAAATTCTGCCCTGCTCATCTCTTTTTTCTTCGCATGAGAGAAGAAACTCGCATCAGGGCACGCCAAAAAATCCCTCGCAGAATCTATTAACCTGCAAAAAGAATCCAGCGATACCGCAGCCGCTACGTTCCTGTTCGGGTCAACGGGGTCTATTACAAAAAGTGGGTCTTTACCAGTCCCTTTGTATTTGCCTCTACCTTCGATGTCTATTCTTTCGCCATATTGCCACTGTGATGCGTTCTTCAATAGCGCCACAAAAGAAGAATAGTTCAGGATGAGGAGTTCGCAAAGATAACCAGAGAAGCCTTTTCTTCTTTGCTCGGAGCCGTAAATTCCCGCGGATTTCAAGAACTGCTTTAGCAGTAGCACTTCGTCTTCCAGCCCAGGTATTCTCTTCACAATATATTCGTTATGAAAAGGAGTTCTGTCAACTGCGGATTTCAACAATGATGCGTCTTTTACCGAGAAACAGGGCACCAAATCCGCTTCGTGCTCCGTTTTTCCTTCGGCATCGTAAAAGTAAGCGTGAATATAAGGATGCGAGGCATATCGTTCCTCATATCTATCGGAAATGCTTTTTGCGACTGCAAGCCCCTTCTCTTTTAAATACTCTTCTGACATCGCCGCAGGAAACATAATGAATATATCTATGTCCGCTTCGCCACGTATCCATGTATTTCTTGCGGTTGACCCAACGGAGATTGCATGCGCTTCTATACCCATCTCTGACGCATTCTTGTTTATCTTAGTGATTATAAGGTCTATTACGGCTTTTACTCGCCTTCTCTCTTCCTCATCAGGTCTTATTCGCTCTATGACCGCTCTGCATATCCTTTTTATCTCTTCGTTCTCTTTCATCTTTGCATGGGGAAATTAATCGTAAATTAATCGTATGGCAATTAAAAAATGGATTGGTGATAGAAATATTTAAATATAGCGAAGTTCAGATATACTGCCCAAAGAGGAGTATATACGAACTTGAGTTCGGATATACTGAAGTTGTGCGAAATTCACTCCGCCCCGCCTCTTAAAAAGAAAGTTATTTAAAGGTCGAATCAAAACTATTTAAAAAGAAAGGAGATAATAAATTATGATAAAAAACAAAAAAAATCTCAAAATAGGCATTTTCGCAGGAATCATAGGATTCATTCTGACCTTTTTATTTGGATACTTAACCACTGGCACATTTGATTTGAGATTTCCCGCTGTAATAGGAATTGGATTTTTTGGTGGTGTTTATGGTGGATTAAAAATTAGGCAAATGATTATATCTGACGAAGAACTAAAAGCAACTCTAATTTCGTTAATTGCAATTTCTTTTTTGATAGTATATTGTTTAATCACCCTCTTAGGTAGAGATATAGGTTCGCGATGGACTATTATATTATGGGTGAGCACAGTAGGTTTGGGAATAATTTGGATTATGTATCTGTCGAGAATACTCAAACAAAAGAGGAAATGAATGGTAGGGCTCCGTGAACTCTCCGCTTCGCTTCGGTGCTATCGCACTCGCACAACAGCGGATAAAAGGGAAATCAAAGATTTCCTCAAATTGCCTTCGGCAACTTCTTTTATCCGCAAAATGTCAGACTGTGTGAAAACCCCAAATTTTGAGAATTTTTTACCTTATTTTTCGATTTAAAGGCTGTATAGGGTTTATTTTTCATGCAAACATAAGTTTTTACACAACCTGACGTTATATACCATTGGTCGCTTTGGAGGTTAATCTTTATAAATCTAAGACTCTTTATCATAGATATGCGGGACAAAGACAAACCATGAGGTGGATGTAGAATGAAAGAAGAAGTAAAAACAATATTATCTGAAATTATTGAGAAGATAAAGAGAGAATATAAACCACAGAGGATTATTCTATTTGGCTCTTATGCTTATGGCAATCCGACTGAAGATAGCGATATAGATCTCTTGATTTTGAAAGATACTAAAAAGAGAAGGGTTGACAGGTTTGTGCGGATTAAACAGATAATCTATAATCCCAATTATAAAATACCGGTATCGCCGTTAGTATATACTCCTGAGGAGTTAAAGGAGCGCCTTAAAATGGGTGATGATTTTCTAAAAGAAATAATCCAAAATGGAGTGGTCTTATATGAAAAAGGAATTAGTTAAGGAATGGATTGAAAAACTTCAACTATACTAAGCACATTATACGAAATGGCGATTTCTTTATATCGAGTGATGACAACATAAGAATAATGCAGGCAAGAATAAAATCCTCTGGAGATACTCTGCACCTATTTGACACAAAAAGGATAGATAGTGACTGGTCTTTTATAGAATTCAAACCATCGGACACTGCTAAATGGACTCATGGTTACCATCGTTATCCAGCCAAGTTTATTCCACAACTGGTTGAAAAACTTATTGATGAATACATCGCCAGTAAGAATGCACACATCAATGATCCTTTTATGGGATGTGGGACAACTATCGTTACCGCGATATCTCATGGGTTTAAGGCTAGTGGAACGGATATCAATAAAATAGCCTATTTGATGACTAAGGTAAAATCAACACCTATAAATCCGGATTACCTTGATAGAAAAATAAAGGAATTTTTATTAAGATTGAGATTTTTAGAAGGCAATTACCTACCATTATCTGGAGAACAAATCGAGCTTTTAATCTCACAAAGGCATATTGAACGGATTGATTACTGGTTTACTGAAGAGAATAAAATTGAGCTTGGAAAGATATTAAGAGTCATTTATGACGAAGATGAAGAGATAATTAGAGATTTTTTCCTCGTTGCTTTTAGCCATGTTTTAAAGAATTGTTCGATATGGCTACAAGGAAGCACTAAACCGACAAGAGATTTTAAAAAAGAACCAGCGAATCCTTACGTTGCATTGAGGAAGCATTTAAGGAAGATGCAGAGGGGGAACGATGCCTTTTACAAAGTTGTCCCGGAAGAGGTAAAAAACAACCTTGGGGATTATCTGAACATAAAAATTGGAGATGCTAGGAAACAGCCTGTACCCAATGATTGTGTGGATTTGATAGTAAGTTCAAGTCCGTATGTCACCAGCTATGAATATGCAGATTTGCATCAATTATCAACGATTTGGCTTAACTTAGCAAATGATTTATCTGAATATAAAAAAGATTTCATTGGTACATCTTATAAAAAATATAATAACAAAAAATTGGAAAGTAAAATTGCCATGGATATAGTTGACCAAATGTATAAGAAAAGTAATAAAAAGTCAAAAGAGATAGAAGCATTTTTTATTGACATGCAGGAGGTATTTGATGAAAGTTTTAGAATTTTAAAATCGGGCGGTAGATGCTGTTATGTTATCGGCGATACGAGACTGAAAGGAGTGGATATACTCAACGCTGAGGTCTTTGCTGAAAGTTTACAGTTCTCTGGTTTTGAACTTGATAAGATAATAAAAAGGGAGATACCATTGAAGATACTACCACAGAAGAGAGACGAACAGACAGGTAGATTCGCCAACAACAACGATGCGAATTCAGAAGCATATCCGATAGAATATATTGTGATTGGCTTAAAGGAGTGAAAACTATGGAAGACTTAAAGAAAATTATACTAGAGCGAACAAATCAAGTTTTTGAAGAAACTATAAGCGTGGAGAATTACACAAAAGAATTAACCTTGTTAAATACATATTTTTATTGGGCAGAGTTTATCGATGAAAAATTCCCCTTACAAAGCAAAATGACACAACTGCTTAATGAAGCCACTTTAGACCTCACATCTTCCTTTTTTAATACTTTTTCAGGCTTCTACAGGCAGGGAATGATTTCTTTAAGAAGTTCATTGGAATTAACAGGATTGTATGTTTATTATTTTGATCATCCCGTTGAATTTAAGTATTTTATCAGCGAATTTGGATATAAAGGACCTTTAATCTCTGAACTAATTAATAACCATCATTTTCTTGTAAAAAAGTATTGTTTATTGTTCATTGATAAAAATAAGCTAAAAAAAGAGCTGCATACTAAAGTACAAAACGAATATAAAAAACTCTCTTTATATGTTCATGGGCGATTAAGAAAGTTGCAAACGGTTATCTCACTTCCAATTAATTTTAATAAAAGTGAACTTTCTAAGTTTATGAGAGAATGGGAGATGGTAATAGGATTGGGTAACACTATCTTAGCAGTACGTTTTTATAGCGAGATGAATAATATGACTGATGAACAGAAAGCAAAAATATGTTCAGCGGTTAGAAAGTTGGGTATTTTAGAGGTATAAAAATGAAAAGAATAAGTGAACAACTTGCTATTAGAACGGAAAGCTTAACCAATGATGATGTTAGAAAGTTTTTCGTAGGGGAATCTGGTGCGTTTATAGATAGTTTACTTGATGGAGAACAATATTTAGTAGAGGGGAGTCGAGGAGTAGGGAAAAGCATGTTAATGCGATATGCTGAAACTGAAGCAGACAATCGGTTCTCCTCAGAAAGAATCTTGGCTTCTTATATATCTTTTGAAGATTCTCTAAAAATTGAAAGATTAAAAATCACTAATGCTGCGGAATATGATCCATTCTTACAATGGACAATGGCGAAAATCTTGAAAGCATTGCTTGATAAAATATCCTTACTGAAAATCGATAGAGAAGAAAAAGAAAGGGTATCTTTGTTAAACAATTTAGGAAAGATGTTTGGAACTGAATGTGAGATTTCTACATATAAGACGCTTCTTGAAGTGTACATAAATGTTATAGAAAACGCTCAATATAAAGTAAGTGATGACATTAGGAAATCAGCATTGCAAAAACTGAATGTTGATAATGTTGCTACAGAAGAAATGTTTAAAACATTGAATAATCCTGTTAGTTTTAAAAAATTCTTAGAAAAATTTTGTGAAGATAATAACCTTTGTCGATTAGTATTCCTTTTTGATGAAGCCGCTCATACTCTTTCTGAACGACAGCAGGAAGACTTTTTCTCTTTTATGAAAGGATTACGATCCCCAAAAATAGCCTGTAAAGCCGCGGTATACCCAGGTATATCTTCTTATGGGAGAGATTTTGATTATGGGCATGATGCTAGGGTACTTCGCCTCGATAGAAAGCTTGAGGATAAAAAAATTTATTTTGAGTTTTTCAAAGAAATTTTAGAGAAGAGATTATATGAAGATGAAATATTGGATAATTTATATAAAAATCAAAATATATTAGAAGCGATTATTATTGCTTGTTTTGGAAATCCTCGTCATCTATTTTTATTAATTGATGAGATAGGACAAGCAGTACCAACGAGGCGGGACTTGCCTAAAATAATTAAAAATTATGTAGAGCAAAACCTATGGAGATATTATTTAGGTCTTGAGAAACGGTTAGAACGCTTTAAAGTTCCTGTTGAAACTGGATACAACTTTATTACAAGCTTAGTTGTTCCTGATTTAAGGACGCAGAATAACATATGGAGAAAAAAGGAAAAACTCGAATTATCAATTTATTTTGCGATTGAAAATGAGATTTTTGACGATTTGAAAGATATGATAGGTGTGTTAATTTATTCAGGAATACTCTCAGAGCGGGGGCAACAGAGTATAGGACAAAATAAATATGGGAAGGTATATGCAGTAAATACTGCTGTTTGCATATCTGAGAATGTATTGAGAGAAGGTAAGTTAACAGGAGGCACACTTAGGGGAGAAATAGATAGGCTAAATAGACAACGTGTGAAGATATATTACAAAGGAACAGAAAGTATAACAGAACTAATTAGCACCATTGCCAAAGGCAATGTTTTAACTTGTCCTAACTGTGGAAAAGAAAGGCAAAAAGAATGGATAACATGTCCATACTGTGCTCAACCATACCCTGAAGAAGAATCGCTATATGAAAAACTGCGTCAACACCCCGTGGATTATCTTCCCATAAGTGAGCTATTGAAGAATCGAGTTAAAGAGAGATTCGATACAATCGGGCATATTTTAGATGCTTCTGAAGAGGAGATAGACGAAATATACTATGTCGGTACTGTCCGTGTAAAAATTATTAAAACAGCGGCAACTGAATATATGGTGGGTTAATCAATAAGTGATAACCATGGAATTTGAAGATTTGAAAAATCTATATTTGGAAAAGAAAAAGCAGTTTGACCATAATGCCTATAAGCACATATCCGAGTTATTGAGAGAGGCAAAACAAATCCATAAACAGGATTGGTTGAGACATCCAACTATAGGAGGAGATCATGAACAAAGTTGGCGAGCATTTAAAGGGAAAAATCTAGAAAAGTTAGTCCAATATATTATTACTGAGGAAGTTGAAGAACTTGGATTGAAGATTGTTAATGGCAACAAACTGGAGAGAACCATAAACATATCTAAAGAATTAAGCCAAGTAAAAAGGAACTTGGCTGTTGACTATGGTGAATTTGGTTTGCATTTGCCTGATGTAGACATCATTATCTATGATCCCAAAGATTATGAGGTCTTGGTTGTCATCTCAAGCAAAGTTACCTTGAGGGAACGAATTGCTCAAACGGGCTACTGGAAGCTCAAACTTTTACAGGATGAAGCGACAAAACACATTAGGGTCTATTTTATAACACCTGATGAAGATGGAACATTAACCCATAAGAAACCTACTAAAAAAGGTAGAGCAATTGTAGAAGTGGACTTGGATGGGAGTTATGTCCTAACTGAAGAAAAAATAGAGGAGAGTGATAAAGTCAAATTATTCGAACATTTCATAGATGATCTAAAGAGGTTACTGAGCAATGAAAAATAATCAGCCACCATTTGAGACAACGACATTATGGGACTTCCCCACTCAAAATTATGGAGATAAACCACACGGCGATAATAAATATCGTGGTGTAACACCCGCTCTCGTTATCTGGAATCTCTTGCAGAGATATACAAAAGAAGGAGATCTGGTGGTCGATCCAATGTGTGGAAGTGGCACAACAATTGATGTAGCAAAGGAACTTAGAAGAAAGGTTATCGGCTATGATATCTCACCTGTAAGACCAGATATTATTCAAAACGATGCTAGAAAAATACCCTTGGACGATAAATCCGTAGATATGGTCTTTATTGATTCTCCCTATGGAGATAACATAAAGTATTCAAATCATCCAAATTGTATTGGAAAAATTCCTTGCGAAGATGAAAGGTTCTACAGAGAACTTGAAAAAGTAGTCGAAGAATCTTATAGAATTTTGAAACATAGTAAAATATCGGGGTGGGTCATTTCAGACATGTGGAGACAGAAAAAGTTTACTCCAGTCGGCTTCAAATTATACAAAATACTCTGTAAATATTTTGAAACTGTAGATGTTATTTGTCTCACTAGACATCATCAAACTTCTCATACTAAAGAATGGAAAGAGAGGGCAAAGAGATATAATTTCTATTTAAGAGGTTTCAAATATCTCTTCATCATGAGAAAACCTGAAAATATATAACAACTCTAAAAAGAAATTGCCGCATCGCCTAACAGAGCATATCAGGCTTCATGCCTTCGGCACTTCGCCCAAATCCAGTCTTACGATTGAACTTC
Source organism: Candidatus Methanophagales archaeon (assembly GCA_030602585.1). Taxonomy (GTDB): domain Archaea; phylum Halobacteriota; class Syntropharchaeia; order Alkanophagales; family Methanospirareceae; genus JAFNKG01. Next base: position 30,710 of record JAUVZJ010000020.1, read on the forward strand.
AGATATGCAGGGAATTAAATATGTTTGCCTCGCTCATTGAAAAAACAAAAATCTTTTTATATTCCTATATTTAAGTAATAACCACAAACTAAGAAGAATCGTGTGTAGAAGGCGAAATATTCATTAAAGAGTCTATCGTGGTGTATAACAATGACATGGGAAGACGAACTTGAGGATAGTATATGTACCATTGAGCAGTTGAAGGAATATATAGCTTTAACACCAGAAGAGGAGAACCAATTGCGGGGAATTATAGAAAGACATCCTATGCGTATTACTCGATACTACCTGTCCCTAATTGATATAAATGACCCTAACGACCCGATTAGAAGGATGATAGTTCCTTCAGAAGGCGAGTTAGATACGTTAGGCTCATACGATACAAGCGGTGAGCTGGAGAATACAAAAATGCCCGGTCTGCAGCACAAGTATTCGCAAACTGCTTTGCTTTTAGCAACGAATAACTGCGCGGCTTATTGCAGGTTTTGTTTCAGAAAAAGAATGGTTGGGTTATCAAATGAAGAGGTATTGCGTAGATTCAATGATGCTATGCAGTATATCGAGAAACATAAAGAGATTAATAATGTGCTTATAAGCGGCGGCGATCCTTTTGTTTTACCAACTGATGTAATTGAGAAATTCTTGAAGCGGCTTACAACCCTCCCGCATTTAGATTTTATACGATTTGGAACTAAAGTTCCGGTGACGTTTCCAGATAGAATCCTGGAAGATGAAGAGTTAGTGACTTTACTGGGTGATAACGCGCAGAAAAATAAAAAAATATACGTGGTAACTCATTTTAACCACACGAAAGAAATTACGCAGAAAGCCATTGACGCTGTTGATTCTCTCAATTGCTCCGGTATTACAGTGAATAATCAAACTGTTTTACTAAAGGGTGTGAATGACAATCCTGAAACCTTAGCGGAATTGCAAAATAAATTGGTAGGCATCGGTGTTAACCCTTATTACGTCTTCCAGTGCCGACCCGTAACGCGAGTCAAGAATGCATTTCAAGTTCCTCTGCGAAAAGGCTATGAAATTGTTGAGAACGCAAAGAAGAGGCTTAACGGTCATAGTAAAAGGTTTAAGTATATCATGTCGCATCAGACTGGCAAGATAGAGATTGTAGGGCTAACGGATGATTCTATCTATCTCAAATATCACCAGGCAAAAGACCCTGCGAATATCGGTAAATTCTTTGAGAGAAAGATAAATGAAACAGCCGGGTGGCTGGATGAGTTGGAATGAGGTTTATTTTTAGCCTTCGTTTGGGTATATACGCATTGCGGATATATCAAAGGTAGGCGACATGCGAACGAAAAGAATATATTGGTCATGTGACAATTAAATTGAAGAGAAGAAATGAGAATAAGCGAGATACTCAAAGAATTCCGGGAAGAAATTGAAAAATTATATGGCAGGAGGTTTAAGAGTATTATACTCTACGGCTCATGGGCAAGGGGTGATGCTACTGAAGAGTCAGACATAGATGTACTTATCGTCCTTGAAGGAGAAGTCAGTCCCGGAGAAGAAATTGACAGGATGATAGATATAATCACAGATATAAATCTAAAACATGGGGTATTGATATCGGTTTATCCCGTCTCTGAGAAAGACTATTCCACAATTAACAGCCCGCTGCTCATAAATGTGCGAAGAGAGGGGGTGCCTGCATGATGGAAATAAACTCGCTAATCGAAAGGGCGAAGAGGTATCTCAAAAGTGCCAAAATACTCCTTGAAGAAGGAGATTATGAATTCCAAAAAGGAGGCTGAAGAAATATTTGAGAATGGAGAGAAATTTATAGAGTCGATAGCTCAACATCTAAAGGAGAAAAAGATACTATGAAATATTGCACGTCGCCTAACAGACACTTTATAAAGCCAGCAAGTTTAATTATTAAAGAGTGAGAGTAAAAATGACGCAGCTAAAGATAATAGTTGAGAAGCACCCGGACGGATACGTAGCCTATCCTTTAGGATTGAAGGGCGTGGTAGTTGGCGAAGGAGATACATACGAGGAGGCATTAGAAGATGTAAAATCTGCCATCAAATTCCACATAGAGTCATTTAGAGAGGAAATCGTTGAAACAGAAGAAATCATGGAAACTTTCGTCGCTGAGGTAGTAGTGTAAATGAAATTCCCGCGAGATGCTCCAAAGCGAAAAGTCATAAAAGCTCTCGAAAACTTTTTAAAGATGTAGCAATTAAACTCGAATATGGCATTACCAGACTTCTTAAAGCCGACAAAGGGTAAATTGATTTTAATTCAAAAACAACAGAAATATATACTCATGTGAGTAATAAAGACTTAAGTCAAATAAAAAGGTAACTACTCACCCACCACAAATTTATTGCTGATAAGACTTTATATTATCCATCACAATGGTTGTAAATAAAACGTTTCGATTGATGGAGGAACAATGTGATGTATATACCCACCCGTGATGAAATTCGTGCAGCCTACC
>JAUVZJ010000044.1 GCA_030602585.1 Candidatus Methanophagales archaeon
GATCTTCCCTCGGTCTTCCAGTTTTTGGCTTTTGAGGGGGTAGATATGGTCTTATCAGCTCCCACAAGTTATCATCTATCTTTTTGAATGTCATACACAAAATTATGGTTTGGAACTTATATATAGTTTTGGGATCAGCTCTATATAAAGATTCAGGGATATTTCTCAATGTTTTTATTCAAAAACCGAATCTTTTTAGGGAAGATTTTTCGTATCCCTAAAGAACATCCAATTACATTAAAAGCAAAGTAGGAGAAAATGAAAGCCAAATTTTGCCAAGAGGTTATTCTTATGCAAAATATTATTTATATGTATATGAAGAAGTTTATATACATAACATAATACTATATTTTAATTTGTAAGAAAATGAAGAAAATGAATGCCAAGAGGTTTTTATATATGCAAAATATATTTGCATAAGAGAAAAGGGGTGAAGAAAGAAGAAATGAAAGCCGTAATTTTGGCTGGGGGGTTTGGAACCCGGCTTCGTCCGCTAACGTTCACGAAGCCGAAGCCGATGGTCCCGCTGGTGAATAAGCCAGTGATTGAGCATGTGGTTGACTATCTGGTCTCGCACGGATTGAACGACATCGTGGTAACCACGACGTTCCTTCGAGAGATGATCATGGACCATTTCATGTATAGAGAAGATGTGCGTCTGTCATATCCGACAGAGCCATACCCGCTTGGAACTGCGGGGTCGGTGAAAAATGCGAGGTTGGATGAAGAAGAAGATGAACCTTTCGTGGTGATACAGAGCGATAACATCACAGATATGGACCTGCGTGGATTAATAGATTTTCACCACGAAGCAGGAGGGCTGGTAACCATCGCGGTAACGCACGTGGAAGACCCGTGGAACTATGGTATTGCAAAACTCGAAGGTAATGGCTGCATTAGTAGATTCCACGAGAAACCTGATAAGGGGAAGTGTTTCAGCGATCTGGCGAGCACCGGGATATACGTGGTGGAGCCGAAAGCGATGGAATTTGTACCTGATGGGATAGCCTTCGACTTTGCAAAGGACCTTTTTCACCTGCTTCAGGCGAAAGGGAAAGGCAAGATGTTCGGATACGAGATGGAAGCGGGCAATTTCTGGACAGATGTGGGTCAGCCAGAGGAGTATATGAAAGCGATGGAATGGATGTTGAGAAAGGTGAAGAGAGACGTGTTTATAGGCGAAAATGTGGAGATTAACAGTTCCGGGATAACGGGACCCACAGTGATAGGCGATAGTGTGGTTGTGGAAGAGAATTGTTCGGTAGGACCCAATGCGGTTTTATTTGAAGACGTTTACATAGGGAAGAACTCAAGCCTGGAGCAGTGTTTTATTGGTGAACGAACCTTAACAGGAGATAACGCGAGTGTAAAGCAGTCAATCATTGGTGCTAACTGCGAGCTCGGGAAGGAAGTTGAGGTTCTTAAAGGAATGATATGGCCCTTTGTTACCATACCACACAGCACAACCGTGGATAACATCGTAAAAAGATTTGTCAGATTCGATGCCAGTGGAAATGGAAGGAAAGGAAACGAGAATTTATTACGCACAGTTTCGGATGAAGAGGCTTTTTACTTTAACATGCGCAGGGGAGGAAAAATCGTTCATACAGATTTTGTTGCTCACAACCTGAAAGAGTTCGTGGAACTGTTGAAAAAAGTAGATCCGAGGGTTATAGATTATCATCTCAGAGAGGGCTACAACGATTTCGCTGCATGGATACGAGATGTGTTCGGGGACGAGAAACTGGCATACGAAGTCGAACGCATACAATGGTGGGAGACGAAAAGCGAGTTGATTAGAAAGATAAGAGAACACATAAGTGAATTAAGGAGGAAGGTGGTATTTCATGGCGGCAAAGAAGAAAAGGAAGGAAGAGAAAATTGAAACAAGAATAAAAGAGAAGAGAATGAGAATAGCATTGTTTAGTTGGGAGTCGTTGCATTCGATTGCAGTTGGAGGTGTTGCACCACATGTTACAGAGCTTGCTGCTGCTCTTAGAAGATTAAAGAATGAAGTGCATGTGTTCACAAGGATGGGAAATGGGCAACTGCAATACGAGGAGATAGACGGTGTTCATTATCACAGATGCCCCTTCGATTTGAATCACAATTTTATTGCGGAGATGAACAACATGTGCCATTCCTTCGCTTATCACTTCTTCCAGACTGAAAACGTGTCAGGCATTTTTGACATCATTCATGGGCACGACTGGATGACTGCAAATGCGATTGCCGAGATAAAGAATGCGAGGGCGAAGAAAAACATTTTCACGCTCCACTCAGCAGAATACGGAAGATGCGGGAATGTTTTTTATGAAGGTCGTTCAACGGACATAAGAAACCTTGAGTGGTATGGCGGATCCGTTTCAGATAAAATAATAACCACTTCAGAAACGATAAAGAAGGAAGTTAAGTGGATATACAACTTCGAGGACTGGAAAATAGCGATGATTCCGAATGGAGTTTCGTTACAGAAGTTCAATGAACCCATTGACCCATGGAGCATGAAGAAGCCGCATGGCATTGGCGTTTGGGACCCTGTATGTTTATTTGTGGGGCGGATGGTGGTGCAGAAAGGAGCGGATTTGCTATTAGAGGCGATCCCTTCTATTTTAGCTGAGTTTCCCAATGCTAAGTTCTTTTTCATTGGTGACGGGTACATGAGAGGCGATTTGGAGCGTCGGGCTTGGGAGCTTGGCGTCCAGCATGCCTGCCGTTTCTTAGGCTATGTTCTGGATGGCGACCTCATAAATTTCTACAAGGCATGCGATATGATATGCATACCATCGAGGAACGAGCCTTTTGGAATAGTTGCACTGGAAGCGTGGGCTGCTGGTAAGCCAATTGTAGTAACGCATAACGGCTTTGATTACGTCTGGCACGACGTAAGTGGGCTGAAGGTGTATGACAATCCGAATTCAATTGCATGGGGGATAAAGACCTTATTTTCTGATTTCGATAGAGCGAGATGGATAGGCTCGAACGGAAGGAAGACTGCGGAAGGATTTTCGTGGGATAATATCGCAAGAAAGACGATGGGAGTGTATGAGGAAATCTTGGGATGGTAAACGAAATGAACAACATATAAGATTGGGAAAAAGAAGAAGGTGATGTGTTTAGCATGATAGAAGAAATAGGAACAGTTGCAGGGGAAATATGGAATTTATTAAATGAAAGAGGAGAGTCAAGCATATCCAAGGTAGTCTCCTGGATGAACGTATCACAAAGCACTGCTTACATGGGTATTGGATGGCTTGCAAGGGAGGACAAGCTGGAGTTCGTAAAAAAGAGCAGAGGTACTTTCGTTAGACTGAAGTGAGAGAACTTGGAGAAACAGCGAGTGCGAATTCGGATATTGACGCTTTCATGGGAATACCCCCCTCATAAGATAGGAGGAATTGCAGAGCACGTTTACGAGCTGTCAAAAGCGTTGACAGGAAGAGGGCTGGAAGTGCACGTGGTTACTTTAGGTTTAGGGCGTTTTTCTTACGAAGAAGATGAGGGTGTGCGACTACATCGGATTGTTGTTGATGCCTCTAAGCCGGATTTTATAACCAGCATGAACGAGGAGATGAAGAAAATCGGAGCTTCGATTATCGAATCCAACGACACTAATAATAAAATAGATATAATACATGCGCATGACTGGATGGTCGGTAGCGCTGCGATAGCCTTGGCATTCAAATACAAAAAGCCCCTTGTCTCGACGATACACAGTACTGAATTTGGGAGGGCAGAAGGAATAAAGGAAGAATATCAGAGGAGAATACACGAGGCAGAAGTTCGGCTTGTGAGATTGTCAGACCATGTGATTGTGTGTAGCGAGAGCATGAAGAGAGAGATACAGGGCTTGTTTGGTGTTACGGGGAAAATTTCCGTTATCCCGAACGGGGTAGATGTATCGAAATTCGATCTCTTTGTTGATAGAGATGCGATAAAAGAGAAATTCTGCGGTTCGAAAAGCACAAAGCTGATATTATTTCTCGGTAGGCACGTTTATCAGAAAGGTGTGAACGTTTTGATAGGGGCGTTGCCAATAATTTTGTCCTCATTTTCAAGAGTGAAAGGGGGTGTGAGGCTTGTGATTGTAGGAGAAGGACCGATGAGAAAAGAACTGGAAAAGAATGCTGCTCAGCTCGGTGTGTCAAAAAACGTTGTTTTTACTGGATTTTTAGATGATTACGTGGTTATGAGTTTATTAAAAGCGGCGGATGTGGCGGTTGTGCCTTCTCTGTATGAGCCATTTGGAATTGTTGCATTAGAGGCAATGGCGGCTAAGACTCCGGTAGTGGTATCAGATGTCGGGGGGCTTTCGGAGCTGATAAGCGAAGGTGAAGGTGTAAAAGTATCGCCGAACAACTCTGAAAGCCTTGCAGAAGGCATTGTAAAGCTTCTATCGGATACGGGAGAAGGTAAAAAAAGGGTGGAGGAAATGGTAGAAAAAGGTTTCCAGAAGGCTCTCGCTTTAAACTGGGATAAGGTTTCAGAGGCTACTATCGGTGTTTATGCAAAGGCACTGGCTTTAGCTTCAGCTCGGGCTTCAACTGCGATAACAGCGCAAGGGAAAGGAAAAGATATTGCGATTCGAATAGGAACAGAGAAATGTGAGATATGGAAATATTCGTGAATAAAATCCTATATCTATTTATAATATGAAAACATTAATACTATTGATACTCATGCTGAAAAGAAAAACCATCTTTAAGATGTTTCAAGAGGGGGGAGGAAGAAAGAGGATTATAGTTCCTTTAGTTCTGTGACTTTGTGGGCTGATAACGGGAGCATCCTTTCTTTTTGGAGGTGATGATAAATATGGATGACAGATTAAGGAAATGTCCAGAATGCGGGTCTAAAAGTGTAATAACGGATTCTAAGCATGCTGAACTTTACTGTGCTGATTGTGGGATAGTAATAGATGAGAATATTGTGGACCTCGGACCTGAGTGGCGTTCATACGACGAGGAACAAGCGGCTAAAAGGATAAGAACAGGTCCACCTATGAGTTATAGAATACACGACAAGGGACTGGGCACACCAACGCCCGGATTACCTGCTCGAACGAGAAGATTACGAGGAATAAGTATAGATTCCAGTGATAAGACCCTTGCTTTTGCACTTGTTGAGATAGATAGGATGGCATGTGCACTTGGGCTGCCAAATAACATCAAGGAGGCAACGTCAGTGATATACCGAAGGGCGATGAAGAAGAATTTAATTAAAGGACGAAGTATAGAAGAATTGGTTTCGGCGATGCTGTACATTACTTGCAGGCAGTATGGAGTTCCACGAACACTGAAAGAGGTTGCAGCGGTGTCAAGGAGTCCTTTAAAGAAGATAAGGAGGTCGTATATATTTCTTTTACGGAGATTGGAGATAAAGCTTGCACCGGCAGACCCCGCACGCTACATCCCGCGTTTCTGCTCTAAACTTGGGTTAAGTGGCGAGATAAGGGAACGGGCAATAGAAATACTAAGGGATAATAAGGGAACGGGAGTGGCAAAGGGATGGGGACCGATAGGAACGGCGGCGGCTGCGATATACATCGCTACGGTTTTAAGTGGCGAATATCGGACGGAAAAGGAAATAGCCAAAGTTGCAGGTACGACCGAGATTACAATTCGCGATAGGTATAAAGAATTGATAAAGAGGTTAGAGATAGACGTTCTTTCCCCGGGTCCACGTCCACGTAAAGAAAAAGATAAATTTGTGGGGTTTTTATCGTAGAATCTTGAGAATAAGAAAAGGCTTGTTTTACTGTAATAACTTTTTCCCTTTTTCCCTTGCCTTCTGCTCTTCCTCTTGATTCCAATCGGTATTTGGTGCCGGTATCTTCAGGGGTTCTGGTTCTGGCTCCACCCCGTTCTTCCACAATGCTACAACCGGATGATTCACGCGTTTCAGAAACTGTTTCAGTTCTTCAGGGTCGGTGCAATCTTTCTCTGTCGCTATCTTGTTATACATCTCCGCGGGAATGAACTCGGCAAGCGTATGCTTATATTCCGCGGGCATCCATACGACACGCTGCCAGCCGCCATCGGCTCTGATAAACTTCCTTGACCTCGGCGTTCTGAACGATATACCACAGTATCCGTGATTCTGTAAACCACCGCTTATAAGCCCTGCGAGTTTCGAGAACGTCATGCCCAGTGGTGTATCACCACCGTATCTCCGGTCTACCAGCCCCAATCCGTCAACTTCAGGTATATAAAAGATAATGGTTTCGAAACATCCACAATTTGTCTGTGGATACGTTATCGAGGAATACATCACCACTCGTTTATAAGACCTGTTTGACTTCTCGTGTATTTTTTCATTCACGCCCGTGTATTCTCCGCCCCAGCGGTCAACACATTCGCCTAACGGCATCTCAAATATGTATCCATACGGGTCGAGGTCGCACATTACTTTCGCACCCAGCCACGTGATTATCCCGCAATAAGGCGGTCTATCAGGCGCAACTACGCATACGTGACTTGGCGCGAAGGTTTGACAGATATTGCAGCCGTAAAAAGTGTCAACGTCCTCGTCGGAAAACTCACTCGCCTTTTCATCCGCTCGCTCCCAATACGGGATGCAGACATTATCTATTATCTCCTTCGTACGCTTTGCGCCGCCTAATTCCTCGGTTGCTATCAGTATCTTCGCATCTGCCTTCTCCACCAGCGGGAATTGTATCTTGCAAAGGTTTAACATCGCTTGACCAAGATGCTTGAACTCGTGTTTATACGCAGTTTTTTTGTGCAATCGCAGCCAGATCGTATCGCGGGTATTAAGAAGCATCCAGCCCTCTCCTTCTTCCAATGCGAAATACGTCCATCTCGTAAGCAAATCAAGGTAATCTTCTGTTAAGTCCTTACCATAGTATCGTATCCAGAAACCAAAAGGTAGCGATTGCCCCTCTATTTCTTTTATCTCCGGTCCTATTACTTCTACTCGCCCGTCTTCTATCTCAGCCTCTTCTTCTACCACTTCTATAAAAAAGAAACTGCTGTATCTGTGTCTCGGACCGCCTAATTCGCAATACATGTCGTGCTTCCTCACGCGAAGTCCAAACTGTCTCGGTGATATGTCATATGATATTCCATTGAAGTAGTCGTCTGGAGTAGTTGGTGCGTGGTAAACCTCGCCATCAGGCAAGGAAGCCCATAATTTTTGCCGCGCTTGCTTCTGATTCTCCTCATCTGTTTTCTCTTTTTTCATCTCCTCAACTGCCTTCGTTATTCTCTTTTTACTTTCTTATTCTTCTATAAATAATTCCATTTTGAATACGTGGTTATTAAATGGGGTTTTTAATATAGCAATGTGTATTATAAATCGGAGGCGAAAAATTGTCGAATATAACCGTGAAAATTCCTTCTGCCATAGTAGATATTATTGGGGAGCATAAAAATATAGAAAAAGAGAGTAGAATGCTCATTGCGACTGAATTGTACAGGGAAGGTGAGATATCAGTGGGAAAGGCAGCAGAACTCGCTGACTTACCCTTTGAAGACTTTATAGAAGAGCTAAAATACAGAGAGATGAAGATATATTCGCTACTTGGCATACCAGAGGCAAAAGATGAGGAAAGTAGGGCGGAGAAGTATTTTAGATGATTATAAAAAGAGTTTATAATCTCTCTTCATACCACCATGACCTCTTTGAGTATCTGTTCTTTTAGCTCCTGACTTACTGCTCTCTCTGAAACAATATACACCTTAACTTTGAGTTTTTCTTCAAGGAAGTCTGCAAGACCTACAAAATCGAATAATGTAGCGCCCTCGAGAAACTTTACAAATCGTATTATTTGTTAGGTAAGCCGGACTAATTGAAAGAATTTTGAAACTAACCAGAAATTATATAATTATATATAATAATAGTAGTAGCATAATAAGAAAGGAGAGATGAAATGGAAGGGGGAGATAAATCTGCGCTTAAGCGTCTCGATGAAACAATTATTGAAGCAATAGTTGCTAAGACGTCGCTTAGTGCTGACCAGATTAAAACGTGGGATATTGAGAAAATCGAGAAGGAAATAGGTATCAAAGCCGTCACCCCGAAAAAATATTTTGCTTGGGAAAATGGTGAAAAGGTGGGTTGGCAGATTTTTCCATATAAATTTGTATCGAGAAAAGTGTTCGATAAACGTGAAAGCCGGTTAGACAAGCTTATGGATGCAGATAGATAAATTAGAGAATGGACAAGAATATTATGTTAGATAGCTCTCTTTCACCAAAAATTCCGCATAACTAAACCCTGCATCTGCTTTTGCTTTTTCGACTATTTCTCGGCATAAATCCAAAACTAACATTGCTTTTTGTTCCTTCAGAATAGGATAAGCAGCATCAAGTCCTTCTTCTAATGTTATGGTTTTCATAATATATTACCTCCTACAATTATTCATTTATAATAATCCTTTTTTATTTTTTGCATTTGTGCAGTTTGCATTTTTCAATGAGCAATGGCGTATAACTTCGGTATATCCGAACTTGAGTTCGCATATCCCCTATTTTGGTATTATATCCGAAGTTAAGTTCGCTAAAGCTAAATATGTAACATAAATAGCGAAAGAGGGTAAAGAGTTCTAAGGAATGTTTGGCGATGCAGTTGCTTATAAAATTTCTCCATAATCCACCTCAATCCCTTTGTCAACTTTCTTGTAATAGATAATTTTTTTTGCTATGTGTTCAGGCAAAGCCGCCTTCACTTTATAAGTATGGGGTTTTATAGACACAGGAATATCACCAATGTAGCCATCAATCCCTTTAGCCTCATCTTCAGGATTCGATAGATGGTAGTTTGTTCCTTTTATATCTGCCCCTTTCTTCAAAATCGCTTCCTGAAATCTCAAACCAATAAACGTCTTCACGATTACTAAATCTCTTACCCATTGTTCCACTACACTTTCATCGGTTTTATCCAATGCGTCCCGGAAATTCTCTAATTTCTTCAGTATCTTCTCAGTTGCGGCTTTGATTGCTTCCGGCTTTTGCTCCAAATACCATTTCTCCCATTCTGACATTTTCTTTCCTGTAAACTGTTGAATGAGTTCGCTCATTTGACCGACAATTCTTGGTCGTGTTCCTTGTGCATATTGATTCGCCAGATTAATAAGAGGGGAAACGTATTTGGGAAATTCAGGAGTTTCTATTTCCAAATACTTCCGAATTTCTTCAACACTGATTCTTACTTTCATTTCCTATTACTATTTCCTACTTGTTCTCGAAGAAGTGAAAATTTCGATTTGTATTTATAATCCTTTGTAGTATCCACATCCACAAGTCCGGATTTGATTAAATGAGCGTTGATGAAAGTCTTATTTTTCAAATAGAGATAGCAAAGTAAATTATTCTGCTCATCATATTTCACAGCGTCAAATTTCAAAAACACTTTCTGCCCTTTTGTTTTCTCTTTTAAAAACTGCATTGCATCCCCATTTTCTTCTGGTTTCTCTTTCACGCCCAACAGCCTAACTTTTAGACCATTATTCAGTATCAATACACCGGGATTGACTATTTCCTTCACGGAATAATAATCTCCTCTTTCGGAATGAGAATTGTCTATCCTTGAACCAAACCTCAACTTCCTCGGGTCAACCTTCTTATCAAACCTTATTGGGTCTTTAAAGACATAGGGGAGTTTTTTTATTTCGTCATTAAAATCTATATCTATCTCCTCTTGCTCGATTATATCAAAAACGGTGTCTTCAAAAATCGTTCTTTGCATTAATCCTAACTTTTCTTTTATGGTTGGAAGAAAATCCGCGGTTATTTCATACCCGATAGAATTTCTGCCCAAATTTTTTGCTGTCCGCGATGTTGTTCCGCTGCCAAGAAAAGGGTCGAGGACTGTATCACCAACGAAACTGAACATTTTAATCAAGCGTTTCGGCAATTCTTCTGGAAACATCGCTAAATGTTTATCCTGCTTTTCGCCCGGGAAATTCCAGTGCCCAGTAAAATATTCATTCCATTCTTCCTGCGTTAATTTCGATTGCTCTTTTATTTCTTTGCTTACTACTGGCGGTTTTCCGTATTTTTTGAAAACCAAAATGAACTCGTAATCAAGCTTTAGAATCCCGTTTCTTGGATAAGGGAAGGAACCCATCACTGTTGCTCCTCCAGTGGTATGACAGGTGGTGACCTTCTGCCAGATGATAGCGCCCATATAATCAAAACCTGCGCTCTCACAAAACTTGATTGTCTCTGTTCTTATCGGAATGACCTTATACCGCCCATAATAAACAGAACGAGCAAATTGGTCGCCGATATTGATGCACAAACGGCATCCATTATGTAAGACTCTATGGCACTCATTCCAGACTATGTTGAGGTTGTTGATGTATTCCTCATAAGTGTTATGAAAACCTATCTGTCTTTCGTCTCCATAGTCTTTTAATTGCCAGTATGGAGGTGAAGTGATGATAAGGTGAACTGACTCATCCAGCACTTCTTTCATCTGTCTTGAATCGCCTATGTATATCTTGTGGCTTGTTTTCATGTTACTAATACTCTATACTATATTTATTGCGACCGTTTTGCCGAATGATTCCAGCATAAAAGAAGTTCTTGCAAAGCAAAAATTTGGGTGACCGATAGCGAACCCTTTATGCTGTGTTAGGCGAAGTTTATCTATTTCGCTAACCGAGCTCTGATTTTGTCTAAAGATTCTTTTGCCATGCTAATCCCCAGAGCATGAGCATCCGTAGGCTCTTCTGCTGTTTTTTTTTCAAAAGATTTTGGGAAATATTTTTTTTCGAACTCCTTCATGGAGTGAATTACCTGTTTTTCCTTTTTACTTTCATTCATCTTAGACATCCTCATAGTAGTTTGCGAAGAAACGGGGATTTAGTTCTGCTTTAAAATAATGTTTCCTCTTAATCCATATAAAACCATCACCTTTAGAAATTACAGCGACATTAATCGGACCTCCTACTGTTTCACTTTCCATCGTAACTTTTCGTTTGAAAGAGGTTAAATTTACAAGGGACTCTGCCATTGCTGCAAGTTCATCCTTCGGAAGCATTGAAACTACGCTCAAAATAGGGTTAACATATCTCTCTGTTCGGTAATCTTCCAGCTTTTTTCTATGGTCTTTAAGTATTTCCTCGCTTATCTCCTTCAACTTTTCTTTAAGTTCCTCTTTCTCTTCATCAGTGTATTTTCTTAAGTTATCAACAACTATCTCCTCATAGTTATTAAATATTTGGGATATATAGCTTTCCTCCACATCTCTATAAGAAGGATTAATCCCCTCTATAAATGTGTTTACCATCTCTTTTTGAGCAAAGGCAGTAATTGAAGCGTCTATTTCAAAATCGATTTTTACAGATACATCCGTTTTGTATTTCAATTTGTTATTAGCTATTCCTTCAATAAGGAATGACTCAAGTGAGGGAAAAGTGTCCTTCCCTCCAAAACCTGCAATCACAATCCCAGACATATTTTCCTTTTGAATATCTTCCGGAAATTTTGAAAATAAACTTCCTACAACTTTCTTTAATTGATTTGAATGTTTAGGTACAGGCAATTCTTCAAAAACTTCTTCTATTGCTTCATCGATGATTTTTTCGTATTTATCAATTATACCCTTATTGTATCTTTTCGGAATTGACGGAATGTTATCTGTTTTTTCCCATGTTTCATAATGCATTATTATTATTTCCGATACTATCTGCTCCGTTTCTTCATCAGTAAGTTCGCCCTTTTCCTCGATCTTCAAATTCGCTTCCTCTATGATTTGCTTTCTAATAAAATTAAAGTAAGAGTAGATAGCGTCATGCAGATACGCTTCCTGCACAGAATCTGGAAAGAGCGGATTGCCATTATCCAAAAAATCTATAAAGTTATTAGCGTATTCTTGCAACGTGTTAAATTCCTTTTTACCCGATTTCGTTCTATAAATCTTAATTATTGTCTCCCAAGGGATTTCCATGAAAATAGCGTTCCCATAAACCATTATTCCGACTGGATGATATTTTGACAGACTAAAAAGCTTATTAGCAGAGGTAAAAATCTTCTTATCCAATTCTCCGATCATTGTAACTGCACTATCGGATGCAAGCGCTATTGCCTCTTTATTCAATATTGCTATTTCAGCGGTCATCTCATCTCCTTTAATTCCTAAGCTTTGGCACTGACTGCTACCTCAAAGGTTGTCATCAACGTTCTTCTTTCTTCCTTTAACGGAAACTCATCCAAATAAAGCTCGGTAGCCTCTTTAAGATTGTTTATAGCCTCCTCTATACTCTTCCCCTGGCTGACAGTGCCAACTTCTGGACATTCTGCCACATACATATCTTCCTCTTTATGCAATACTGCCGTAAGCGTCTGCATCTTTATTCACCTACGTATGAAAATAGTGTCGCTACTACTTAAATATTTCGTATTTGTTTGGCAAACTGGTCGCCGATATTGATGCACAAACGGCATCCGTTATGTAAGACTCTACGGCACTCATTCCAGACCAGGTTGAGGTTGTTGATGTATTCCTCATAACTGTTATGAAAACCGATCTGTCTTTCGTCTCCATAGTCTTTTAATTGCCAGTATGGCGGTGAAGTAATGATAAGGTGAACTGACTCATCCAACACTTCTTTCATGTGTCTCGAATCGCCTATGAATATCTTGTGGCAGGTTTTCATGTTACTATTACTCTATGATTTTACTATATTTATTATTGCCACTGTTTCGGCTAACGGAAGACGAGTAAAAGAAGGTTGCGTTAGCAAATTTGGGCGAAATGAAGTGTAGCCTTTTACTCGTTGTTATACGATGTCGCGGAGCCTTGTTATGTAGATAATTTTCTGTTTTGATGATGAAATGATGATTCATGTTTATTCGATTAATGATAGGTCACATGAAATAAAATATTTTTTTCAACGTATTGGAAAGTTCATTTTCTCAGTTGTACTATGTACATGAGCTATTTGATTTTTTTAATCATGTTACCATTCTCTGCTTCATCTGTTTCGGTAAGTGTACTTTTTGCAGTTTCATTATATGGATCTTTGAATTTTCTACCAAAATCATTACAGTACTCCTTCCATATCTTATCGGTATCCTCTCTAAAATTTTCCATTTTCCACCATAATTTGAGAAAAATAATAATATTCAAAATTAAGAGAACCAAGTTAATGAAGATAATCAAGTTGGTTAGAAACTTCAAGCTAATTAGGAACGCCCACAAATTAACGTTTGTTTTTGAATACACTGCGCTGAGAGCAATAATAGTAAGAATTAGTATTATAAACGAGTATTGTGCAGAGTCTGCGCCCCACCTATTTCCCATCGGGAAAGGCAATTTATCCTGCCATTTCTCTTTACCTTTATCTTTTATATAACGATTGTATGATCGACTCATTCTGTGCCATTTTGCATTGGAGCCATTCTCAATGTTAAGCGCAATGTAAGTACCTTCTACATAAATAGATTGGAATAAACGAAGGAAGGATATACCCATCAATAAAACAATCAACTGCAAAATCAATAAAGCAAGTGCGTCGTTATTGAAGTTAAGCTCACTGTAGTAGAATGCTAAAAATGCAATAAATGCACCAATCCCGTACTTTGCAGTATCGTGAATCCTTTCGAAACTATTCAACATTTCTTGACGAAGAGTAGCATACTCATCTTTAAAATCTATGTTCATTGAAATATCCCCTCCATTTTTGTTTTGAATTCTATTATTTATCATTGTTCAGAAATTTTAAATTTTTAAAAGGCATACGGAATATATAAACCCACCGCAAAACTTTTCTTTTATCTCCATGACCCATCTATATATCCTCAGAACCAACATCCTTACTCGTTATCAACCTCGGCACGAGCGTTGAATACCGACCCAACTGTATCCCGTATTTCTTATTATACGTTTCCATATCCATCAGTTCGCCAGACCTGTGCTTTGCTCTCTTTATCCGCAACCCCTCTATCTCCCACCCATGCTCCTTTTCCAACTTCCTCAATAATTCTGCACGCCGCATAACGTGCAATTCCTGCTCTGACCGCACGTATAAATGCCAATCATCGGAATATTCACCAAAGAACGCTTTATGTGCTTCGTTCTCCGCTTCCAAACTCGCAAGCCTCGGGTCTCGTAACGCAAGCGGTCGGTGCAACAATTTAGCACTCATTACGATCGCCTCCTCTTTCGTCTCCACCTGCACGAGCATGTGCACGGGACATGGCTCAACCTCTTTCTTCTCTCCCGTGATGCCGTCATACATCCACCACTTGCTCCTGTCGTTTTTATCGCCCATGAAATACCTTTTGAACTCAAAGCCCGAAGGTCCAACGACTACCGGTATGCCCGACCTTACGAGTCCCGATGCAACAGCATACATCTCCTCCGTCGCCGCACCCCACATTATCACCACCACTGGCAACCTCGCATAGAGATAATCGGCAATCTGCGTCCAGTTGGCTTTTGGCGTGTACGCACTACCGACTAACGCACCGCGATAGACCGCCGAAGGAACGTGCGAGATAGCAGTGCAGCCGCCAAAATTCACCAACCCCTTCAGCACGCCTGCTGCGATATACTGCTCAAATAAATATTTTTGCTCGTCTTCATCGAAATATTTCGCAACGTCTGCGGCAACACATCCCGAAACAGTGACAATAGCGTTCCTCTCTAAGAAATATCTCGCCATATCCGCTACTTCACGCTCCGACCCCGGATAATTGCCGCACCCTATAATATTAATCATCCCGGGACCGTTTCCACCGAGCACAACGCCAAAAGTCAGGTCTCTCCACTCTAACTCTGACATGGGACCCCTGCCAGCACGCATAAGATATTTATCTTCACTTATTTTCCCTGTTACAGACGCAGCACTTATAATCAAATCAATTATCGGAACCCCTTCAGGACATGCTATTTCGCACTTACCACAAAATATACATTCATCGTAAATATCGGCGAGTGCTTTCACGCTCTCCTCCATTGCCTTGCTTATTGTCAACCTGCTCGGGCATACTCCGAAACAGGTATCGCATGATTTACATTTCGATGCTTCTTCCTTTATCCTCTCCTCAGCCAACAAATAGCGCTTTTTTCTTTTCCCTCTCTCTTTTATTTCACTTGCCAATCTAACAGCGAGTTCGCCTGCTTTCTCCGGAATTGTTATCCGCACGCCTGGCAAGTCCTTCTCCATTATATCGTTGAGCACGTCTTCCACGGAATCTTCAGTCCGGTCTTCTAACCCATTACCTGCTTTATATCCGTATGCTATCACCTTCGCATCCACTCTCTTCGCTTCCGCCAGCACGTCAAGTCCAAAACACGACTCGCTGACAACGACTACATCAGGTATGCCCGCTCTCGTCACCTTCCTCGCCTTTACTGCCGACGTGAGAACTTTCGCTCTTTTATAAAATCGCGGTAGGTCATGCCCCACAGCACCCACACCACAAATCTCTATCGCACCCTCTAACCCATCCCTTTTTACGTGCTCAATGGCAAACCACGCAGGCAGGAAATTATTGCCGAAAAAGACTATGACCGGTTTGGCGGTATCAACCGCACCCATACCAACCTCAGTCTCGACCGGTGGAAAATCGGAATATTCCGTTCCCGGATGCTTACCCGCATTGAAGAACTCAAAACAGCACATCTTTATGCTTTCCGCTATCTCCATCACAAGGAAAATAAGTGAACCTGCATGTAACGTCTTCTCCTCGAATTCCATTACGCTTTCATGCCCGAAATAAGCCGCGAGAAGCAACTCTGATAGCTGTGATTCTGCGTATGATAACGCATTACTCATATCCTCTAAATTCTTCGTATAAAAGCCCGTTAGCATGGATGTATTCATTGTAGGATACGTGATAGAACTACCAATGTCAATCGCACTATCACTCCCGAAAGTTTTTATTGCGAACTCGTGCAAATCGCATACGACCGTTAATTGCTTGAACAGCCCTTTACAAGCTTCCTGCAAGCTTAATTTCGCTTGATACGCATCCTCCGCTAACCCACACAAACCCTTCCCTTCCTCTTTGCTAATCGCACAAGGACCCTGTACGCAATCGTCACATTCTTTTTTTATGTTCGTGTACACCGGACGATACCGGTTTAGAAGCACACTATCCCATTCTGATATATCTGCGGCATGTGCAAGTATATTCAACTTTGGTTTCCATTGTTTCACCCTTCTTTCGCCCATCTCATTGAGTATATCCGTGGCTATGCGTTCTACATCGTCTCCTCTGAAGTCGCTCACCACTTCATCGAGTTTTACTTCTACTTCTCCTACTTTCACCACTCTTTTCCCCTCTTCTCTTTCGCCTGCTCTTAACTTCCGCTTCGCAACTCCCTCACGCTCCATTTTCACGCTCCTCTACTCACACCCCGATAAAGATTCTCACGACAAGGTCAATATCACAATAAAATTTCACCTTACCTCAATTTTTATATTAACGATTGGTATAATAAAACAAGTAAGAGATAAAACAAATAAGAGGTGATAGATAGAATGTTTGAAGTGGTAAAAGGTGTGATAGAAAAGGAGATTAGTCCGCTTTTAGCGATGGAAGGTGGCAGTATAGAACTGGTGAGCGTGGAGAACGGCGTGGTGCGCGTGAGGTTAACCGGTGCATGTGCAGGATGTTCGATGAGCCAATACACACTGGTGAACTTCGTTGAGGCGACGCTGAAGGATAGGGTTCCGGGGGTGAAGGAAGTAGTTGCGGTTGATGACTTCAGGGATAAATGGGGAGGAGAAAAGATTTGTTATTAAATTGTGGAGGTGAAAGAATATGAGTGAGGAATTAGAGGAGTTGGTGAAGAAAATAAAGGCGAAGGATTTAAGGGAGGAAGCGAAGAAGAGGGGAATAAAGACCGCTTGTGTGAAGAAAATAGATATTGCCAAACAATTGCCCCGGGAAGTAGTGGAAAAACTTGGCTCTAAGTAATGAAAAATGATTTTTTCGTGATTCTATGCACGACAGGTGTGGAAGAATCAGAAAAGATAGCAAAGGTCTTGGTAGAGGAAAGGCTGGCGGCATGCGTGAACGTTGCAGACGTGAATTCCTATTATAGATGGGAGGGTGAGTTCTGCAAAGATAAAGAGGCTTTACTGATAATAAAGACAGAAAAAAGCAGGATAGATAGGATTATAGAGCGAATAAAAGAAGTTCACAGCTATGAATTGCCGGAAATCATCGCAATTCCGATTGTGGCAGGATACGATAAGTATTTAGCGTGGGTAGAAGCCTCAGTAGGATGAGTCTCGAAACCACGGTTGATAACCGAAGAGAAGATATTGAACAGGTCGTGCAGATTCTTAAAGAGCGGTATCAATCCAAAACATCGGCATTAAGCGAGACAAAAGACCCTTTTATAATCCTGATTTCGTGTCTTTTGAGTCTTAGAACCAGGGATGAAGTAACTGCCCATGCTTCAGAACGGTTATTTACACTGGCACAAACACCAGAGGGGATGTTAAATCTCAAACGAAGCGAGATAGAGACTGCAATCTATCCTGTCGGATTCTACAAAAGAAAAGCAGAGCGAATCCATGAAATCTGCCGTGCTCTGATTGAGCGGTATGATTCAAAGGTCCCGGACGAGATAGATGAGCTCTTGAAACTTAAGGGTGTTGGGAGAAAGACCGCGAATATCGTCATCACGAAGGGTTATAAGAAACCCGGTGTTGCTGTTGATACACACGTCCACCGCATATCCAATCGCTTAGGGCTCGTATCTACCAGAAATCCGTATCAGACAGAGTTTGCATTGCGAAAAAGACTACAAAAACAGCACTGGATAATCCTTAACGAGCTTCTCGTCATGCATGGCAAAAGTATATGCACACCTGTCAGTCCAAAGTGCAGCATCTGCCCGATTGCCGATTACTGCGAACGGATTGACGTAACGCGTT
>JAUVZJ010000081.1 GCA_030602585.1 Candidatus Methanophagales archaeon
TATCTTACAATAATGATCCTGCTAACAAAACCAAGAAGCATGCCAATTATCGTGCCAATGAAAATTATGCCAGTTCCTTTTGCTATTTTTTGCAGGCTTTGATTCACGATTTCGGACATGGTATCACTCTTTATCTATAGGCAAAGGGCTAAAGGCAAAGGGCTAAAGGCAAATGGCTAAGGGCAAAAGGTCTTCGACCGTGCCGAAATCAATTTTGAAAGCATACTTGATATTTCTATACATCCTTTCTCTATCTCCTTAAATGTTTCTTTTTGTTATTTGATAAATGTAAACAGCAAGGTCTTTACCATTCTGCCAAACTCTAAGTTCTTTAAATTTAAGACCCCCTTTACTCATTAGCCTTTAGCCTCTTGCCTTTTGCCCTCCACATCCATTCATCTATCATCTTCGCATTTCACGGATTTATTTATTTTCCATCATAAAAGATTTTGCTAAAGGCAAGCCTGCGTAGCCTAAGCCGGTGATGCAAACGGTTTTGTTTTTCATGGGTAGATATCCTCTCTTTTTTGTCTACAAATCTTACATCTCAATGATTTCGAGTTTTACCCCCTTCTTTTCCAGCATCTTTGACACCTCGACAAGCTTTTCGTACTCAGGAAGATTTTTCCTTATCTTGACGAAACCATATTCCTCTTCCCAGAGATTCAATCGCTTTAGTTTTTTAACAAATGATTCCATCTGCTCTTCTGTAAGCATGATCTCCCCGCACTCTGGACATTTCTCGACTTCGTGTAGAACGATAACATCGTCCCTCACGTATGCGTCTTGGGCAATCTTCATTTCTGCTCTGCATCTCGGGCATTTATCCATTTTCATTCGCCTCTTTTAACTTCTTTTATTCTTTTTCTACTTGTTGTTTTATGTATTGAGATTATAAGAATGTAATCCTCGTAGTCCGCTACCCTAATAGTATATACGGCACCTCTGCGAATAAATGATACCTGATATTCATCAGTTTTGCCTTTTCGTTTCCATTTCTCCTCTTTTATTCTTTCCTTTAACCAGTATGGATCAATTGAATAGAGCGCTATTTGATCTCTGGCGGTCTTGGTATACCTGAATGTTTTGTTAGACATCTGCATTATCTTTCCCCCTCTCCCTCCTACACACCTCGTTATTAAATAAAAAAAACTTGCTACTAAAACTCTTCTGGGACTGCAAAGAGCATGCCAATTATCGTGCCGATGAAAACTATACCAGTGTCTTTTGCGATTTTTTGTAGGCTTTGATTTACGATTTCGGACATGATATCGGTAATGCGTGATCGGAAATTGGTAATGCGTGAACCGTGATCGGTGATGGGTTATTCAATACCCAATATCCATCACTCGTCACCCATCACGTCATATAATTTCAACTATCCTCCTTTCCGGAGCTTTGAGGATCTCAGTTAAAAACCCGCTGAGTAATTTACTGGCATTTAGTATCTCTATCTCAACTATTTTCCCCCTTTCATCGTAGTTCACTATTATCTGTCCATGCTCTTCCGCATAGTGTATCTGCTTATCCTCTAATAGCATATCCAATGTGTCACCTTCCCTGTCATACCTTGCCTTCATTCATATCTCCTCCTTTCGCCCGGATATATTTTCTTTGCTTCTTCTCCATCAAACACTCCCCTTACGTCATATTTTAGTCTTCTTTGATGTACTCCTTCTCAATTTCCTCAAACATCCTGAAGTGCCTTTCATTCGCAGTCGCTAATACCAATCCCATTTCTTTTGCAGTTGCCGCTATTATGGCATCTGTATCTACAAGGTATATGGTTCTATACATTGTCTATCCTTGCGGTTCTCTCACTCCATCCCGCTCTCATCTTCTCTACGTATTCAACACCGTCTTTAATATCGCTTCTTTCAGACCAGGCCCCAAATGCTTCTATTGCCTTCTCCCTTTGTGCTTCTCTTTCTAAAACAACTTTTACTCTACTGTTAGCCGCCAATCCCATCTTCTCTCTAATCTCTTCAGGTAACGACAAGTGTCCATCGGGCAAAACCTTTGCAATATATTTAATGGCTTTCATTTTTTCCTCCTCTATTATTTTATAATCTCCTATAATAAAAACCCTTTTCCTCTCCTTTCACAACAACCTCTCGATAAACACTTGGGGTAATATTAACCAATCCATAGAACTCTTTCAGGAGATAGAGTCTTTCGGTCTTTGCTAAATATATCAGTGGCGAAGCATCTGCTATGGGCATTGAATTAAGGTCAAAGTTCCTTTAGCTCCGCTTCAATTAATTTCTCATCCATACGCAAAACAAATCCCCTCCGCTTCAACTCTTGATGAAACTCTTGCAGCGTAATCCCTGCTTCTTCGGCAGCAGCACCCTGAGAAAGGGAACCGTTCAGATATCCCTCTATTGTCTTTTCTATTTTGTAGTCCCTGAGTCCCTTCTTAAGAATCTCGTGCATTGCCTCAGAAATAGACTTGCCTTCCCTCTCCGCAAGTTTTTTAACCTCTAATATATAGCTCTCCTCAAGCCTTATCGTCGCCTCCTTCATAAACCATCACCTATTTTATCTGTAGTGTATACTACATAAATAAACTTTTCAATTATTTTCCATTTTCTCCTTGATGCACGAAGGCATGCCTTTATCCTTCTTCCTCTAAAGTAAGCGATGTATCTTGTTGAGCCTTCTTGGACTCCAAGAGTGGATATTGTAACAAAGATGCTTATTATAACGAGTGCTAAGCAATAGATTCCGTATTCGGTTTGTGTTATGTATCTGATGAGGATGATTCTGCCTATGAAGCCTAAAAGCATGCCAATGATTGTACCGGTGAAAATTATACCGGTGCCTTTTGCTATTTTTTGTAGGCTTTGATTTACGATTTCGGACATGGTGTCGGGAATGCGTGATGCGTGATGGGTAATCCGTGATGCGTAATCGGTTATCCGTAATCGGTGATCCGTAATCTGTAATTCGTGACTCGTTACTCATCACCCGTCACCCCTTCTCATCCGTTCAAGATGGTTCATTAGCCTTTTAAGAATTCTCATCAAGCGCTCAGAGGATATCTCTCCAAGCACGCTCTCTAAGACCTCTTCTTCCACTGTTGCCAGCTTTCCAATCCGGATCAAAGAGGGCACTTTTAATCCTGAGGGTTTGAAATCATCATCTGTCCGTTTGATCACCTCATCCCAACCTTCAACTTTATGTCTGAGCTGCAAAGTGATGCCGCAGATCAACCAGTCATCAAAAGGTCCAGGCAGCTTTGATAACAAAAGAACAGGTCTATACTTACCGCTCTGCAAATTCGCCCGCGGGAAACGAACCAGCGAAATATACCCTGGTTTAAAGTTCATCTCCTATTGAGGTCCTCCAAGAAGTATTCCACCTCTTCTTGATCATTCCAGAAGTCGAAAGCCCCAGTGCTCAGTGAGAAATCGCTCCATGAACCTACATCTCTGCCCTTAGACTCCCTCCGCTTTCGCATGAAAGTGATGAAATCATAAGCCACTTCTATGAGATCCTCTGGAAGCCTCTCTATCTCTCTAATGAGTTGCTCTTTGGTTCCCATACTGCACCTCCTCTTTATACCTATATTTGGTTTCTCCTATATTTAAACTTATCTAACATTCTATACTTTCCAATAAGTTATTTGGATCAGTTAAATATCCTAATCTATTTGCAATTATAACCTGCGTTTCAAGCTCCGATAATGAGCCCAAAGAAATGTATAGAAATTGAATAAATTCATTTTTAGAACCTCTTGCTGCACCTTCTGCAATATTCGAAGGAACAGAAATTACCGCTCTTCTCATTTGATTTGTTAAGCTGTAAAGTTCCTCATTTGGAAATGATTTAGTAACTTTATAAATACTATCCACCAGATCCATGCTCTTTTTCCACGCATCCAGATCCTTGTGACTTCTCATACTTTCGGGTAATCTGTGATATGTAATATGTGATCTGCAACATATATCACCTCATTTTTATACTCTTCAACTGTTACTCCTTACTCATTACTGGTCTTATCATCCATTCCTGCAACGATCTTCGTTATTTTATCCAGGGCATGTGCTTCATCACCGGGATTTATCCGTTCCGGCGAGTAGCCGATTTTGAAATCCGCTCCGCATTTTAGTCCTGATTCATTTTCTAAAATGGGTGCAATGACCTCTTCACTAACTCCAGGATAAATTGTGGATTTCTCCAGAACTACGATAACTCCTTTTTTTGAGGTACTGTCCAACAATTTCCGCTGCTGATTTTACATAAGATAAATCCGGCTCTTTAGATTTTGTTACTGGTGTTGGAACTGCAATTATCACAAAATCCGCTTGTTTTATCTTGGAATGGTCTGCGGTAAATTCTAAGTTATCTTTGTTTCTTTTTAGTAAAGGTTTTTGCTTGCAAAAAAGTGTGATGCAAACTGTTTTGTCCTTCATGGACAACATATCACTCTTTTTTCTTTAAAATACATGAAGTTACGGGTTTTCTATTACGAATTTAAAATCTGACCTGATTTGTTGTATTACCGCAAAATGATTGTCAGTAGTTACAAGCTTCATTTTTCTGTTCAACGCTACCGCCGCTACTATTATATCAATCGCAGGTATTGGCTTTCCGATTTTCAGTAAATCCTTTGATAGTTTGATTGCAAGGTCATACTCGGACTTTGAAGGGTAAATTACTGTTAACTTGAGTTAAAGCAATTTTGGGAATTCAACAACATTGAGAATCGTAGTATAACCAGTCAACTGTTTTCTTTGTTTATAAGCATTAATCAAACTGCCTGTATCGTATAAGATCTTCTCCATTCCTTCTCCCTCATCTTCTCATATAACCCCACAGCTTCCTCAAAGTTTATTTCTGACAAATCCTTTTCAAATTCACTTCCAAGTCCTTCAAGTAAGTCCTCAGTTGTTACTTCAAGTTTACCTTCCTCTAAACGATAAACGTAATCCACAATAGCCTTCTTCATTACCTCTGTCCATCTGATTCCTCTGTGCTCTTTCATCTTTTTATACAGCTCTTCCGGTATCGAAAGTGTTATATCTGGCATAATATAAATATTTGCAGACCAGTATTTAAATCTTTGTTCACTTTGTATCCCAATGGACTCAGGTTCAGTCTTTAACATCCACCCATAAATGAAGTGCGCAAAAGTTTTGGAGTGCGAGATCAAGGTCAAGGTCAAGGTCTTTTGGGAAGTGCTTAATTTCCATTCTGTTCTTTGGTATGGGGGCTTTCATTTTATCCTTAGGGAAAGGGAGAAAGGCAAATAAATGGCTAAGGGCAAAAGGTCTTCGCCCGTGCCGAAATCAATTTTGAATTTGAGAGCATACTTGCTATTTCTATACACCCTTTCTCTATCTCCTTAAAAGTTTCTTTCTGGATATATCCTATTTGATAGATGTAAACCGCAAGGTCTTTACCCCTCTGCCAAACTCTAAGTTCTTTAAATTTAAGACCCACTTTACCCATTAGCCTCTCGCCTCTTG
>JAUVZJ010000025.1 GCA_030602585.1 Candidatus Methanophagales archaeon
GAGAAAGGATACAACGCTCCACTTTGTGGGATATGATCATGATATGGGTACAGCAATATCCCATAAGACAAGGATACTACGAAAGATATTTTTAGAGAAAAAAGATCCGGTGCAGGTGGCAAGAGAAACAGATCACAGTCCAGAAGCAGTGGGGAAGTATTGCGTAGGGTTTAATAAAGTGAAATGGTGTGTGGAAAATGGGATGGGTAAGGAGGAGATAAGGATTGTTACCGGAATGAAAGCTCATTTAATAGATGAATACTTAAAAATCATGGGGGAGCATAAAACTGCCCTCCCTCCTTAAGGGGTACTGGCCAAATGGCACAACATGAATTCGGGGGCATCCTTGGCAGTGTAGAATGAATAAAAACTTTCTATAACTTATGTATCTCTTTCATTTTAGATGATATTTGATCGAGCTGCTGTGTTATTTCTGTTAAATCCATCTTTTTTGTCGTACTCAACCACTGACGTATTATTCTCTGACACATCTCTGCTTTCTCAAGTCCTCGTCTTGCAGATTCTTTTCTAAGTTCTTTATATGTATTGCTGTCTAAGGCTATACCTATCATATTAAGATCTTCATCTCTTAATCCAAATCTATCATATAAAACTTCATGTATAGGTCTTCTATTTTCTCTTCGATCCTTAATCGCTTCTTTTATCTGATCTTCAGTAAAATTATTATCTATCACTGCCAAAACAAGTTCTCTCTGTTCTTCGGGATCTTTAATATCAAAAACGTAAGATACCTTTGTTGGCGATATATCTCCCTTAAAAACGTACCCCTTAATATCTTCTGGAAGCGTATATATATTTTTCCAGCGACAGATAGAACTAGCTGATTTATTTACTTTTTTTGCAGCATTCTTGCATGTTTTATATATTTTCGTTAATGTATTACAAGCCTCTGCAACTTTTGGGTCTATCTTTCCTTTTTTATATCTGTTAATAATTGCAATAGCTTCTTCCTCATCCATTTTTTCTTCATTCACATATATTCCTCTCTTTTTAAAGCATCACCTACCCACAGCGTTACAACATCCTTCTCTTTTATATTTCCCTTATCTTTACTTGCTTTTCGTATTCCTTCTGCATAATTTCCTGTAAACTCTAACTTTAATGTCAATGGTGTAGGTTCTGCTTCAAATTTTTCTTTTATATCGTCTATTTTAATTCCATGGTTTTCCTTTATAATTGAAATGATTTGATTTCTTTCGTTCCCACTTTTCCCAATCATGAAGTTTACTCTCTCTATAAACTCTTTATCAGATGGAAAATCTGCCTCATTACATTTTATGATATGCTCTTCGTCAACTTTACCTTGCCCTGCAATATCCTGTATTTCTTGTGGATACCCTCGAAATTTTCCCCATCTTCTCAATTTTGTTACATCATATCCTGCATATTCTGCTGCTTCATTCCAATTAGCAAATTTATCCCAAAGTCTAATTGCGAATCGCATTTTATCTTCCATAGCTAAACTCTTACTCTCTTCATTTTCGGTAAAAGAACGTCTCATAGCTTCCATATCATCCAACACTTCTATGACAGCAGGTATTTCACTTAAACCTATATTCTTCGCCGCAAAAAGCCGTCGTTGTCCCTCTACAATTTCGTATTTATATCCTTCTTTGTCGGTTGGTCTAATTAGAATTGGTTTGTGAGACCAAAAACCATCTTTTTGCATTGATTTCTCAAGACCATCCAATCCCACCTTTACATCTATCGTACGAGAGTTTACATCGCTCGTGGGTGCTATCTCCTCAATATTTATTTTTTGCGTTCCAGCCATTTTTTATCACCTTATAATTCTACTTTTCATAATGTATAAAAAGCTTTCTATTTTTTTCTCATAAATCTTCTCATGTCTACCCAACAATATTTTATTATTGTCAAGTTTTCTCTTGTACATCATGCCAATTGCCTCCTGGTTCCCTTGCTTGAAACACAGGAGATTTACTTTTAAAATGCAAGACTCGTGTTCCTGGGTTCTTTCCATAGCACTTCATGCACAAATGGCTTTTTGATTGGACTATATAATAATAAACGGTTCCACGTTCAATTATCCCTCCACATCCTTTACAGAGGTAATCCTTTCGTGCTCGACTTTTACTAATGTTTATAGTCTTTTCTTGCGGAATATCTATCCATTCAGTTATTCGCACAATTTCAAAGTTCTCAATATCTTCACCTTTTTAAAGTCACTTTCTCTTTTTCAATTGGTGTTAGGTCCCAATGGGTATCTTCTATCAGTGAAAACCTTTTCATAAACAGAACGAATAACGGGTTGGAAATTTTTCAATTTTTCGCCTTTGTCTATATCAATTCGTAATGACCTATGTTGAATTTCATTCCTATATTTGTGAAAATCATTTATCTCCCTCTTTTCTTTGCCCGATAGCCCAGAAATTTTTGAAAATAGATTAAGAAGTTCACTAAAATCTAATGTTCTATCCTTTTTCAATATTTTAGAAATAGATTCATCTTCCTTAACTCCACTCTGTATTTTTTTAGTATCTAATTTGGAAATTACATATCCTTCTTTAATAAGATAAGCTTTCATAAATAATTCCAAAGCATGATCAAAATGGATAAATGAAATCCTTTTAGAAACATACTCTGGTAAGCCTGAATTATTTTGGCGATGAGTTTCTGCATGTCTAAGCAATTCATCTGCAAAATCTAGCATATGATTCCAATCCTCACTCATTTTAATGTGCTCCTTTTTATTTCTCTAAATTCCGATATATTCCTGTAAGTTCTTTGCGCCTTATAACTTTTTGTTCTCGGTTCTTACGCGCATAAAAAATCTATCGTTTACAGTGAGCAACCCCTCATTCTCTATCTTGTCGTCTTCTCTATACCGCTCATTTCGGGGAGGGGCATCTACAGCGATGCTTGCGTCGCGGACACATCGAGCACGCTCAAGGGCAACTCGCTTCGCGGATTGGCGGCTGTGGGTCCCTTGCTGAGTAATGCTTCTTGGATAGTAAGCTGATCAAAGGGTTTGGCTTATCAAATTTCTGGAGGATCATAAATTACATCTGCAATCATTAATAATTCTAGAATGGCATCGACATCTTTCTTAATTTCGTTATCTACCTCTTCAGGTCTTTCAACTTCAGAATCACTTTCTGTTCTTATTGGGAAGAAATATGCTGTTTTTTTAGATCCTACAATCCCAAGTTCTCCACAGTACTTTCCAACAAGACAAAATGCATTTTTATTTACATAAAAGTTGTAGGCATCAGGTTCATCTTCCAAATCGCATTTTCTTGGAAGAATGTTATCTTCTGCTTTAAAGCGATGTTTTATTTTAAGTGGGACATAGGGTATACAAGCTACAGGAATTGTCTCATTTTCACCTATTTTCTTTGATGAAAAATAAGTTATCCATTCTTTTCCTTTCACTTCCCAATCATGACCCGGATGTTCAAAAGTGTATTTTGTTTCAAAATTTAATATTCTAACTTTTTTTGATATTATTTTTACTTGTGTATTCTTTCTCATTTGATCACCAAATGTTTCTTACATGCATTTATCCCAGCCCCATCCTTGCCACCATCGGAATAAAATCTGGGGCATCCCTCTGATGCTCGTTTTTTACCTTGGGCATCACAATCCCTTCAATTAATGTCTTTATTTTGGTGGATAAATTTTAAGCAAAATTTCATGCATATATTCAACCGCTTTTTTTGCATCCGGCTTCATTCCATCTATGAGGATGTTTGATTGATCCCAAACTGCAGTTTGATTCTTAATCCTTATATCTGTATCTTCAATAGAGGACGGATGTGCATACTTATTTCTCAAATTGTTAAGCTCATAAGCAATATCAAGGTAAACGTTTAGCTTTCCATTTTCTTTCTTAACATTATAGACTTTCTGTTTATCTTTCTGTTTATCTTTTAGCTCCCATCCACTATTTTTATATTTCTTAATTTTGGCATTTTCAGGAAGTGGAAATTCTTTATTTTTGAATATAGACTTCAATTTCTCCGAGATAATGCCTTTGTTCAAGTCACCCTCGAACTCTTCATTTATGCTAAACAAATACTCACCAGCTTCTCTAAGAATATCCGCCTCTTTTGCTAATTTGATAAGCTTGCCTAAGGTAGCGTGATTTAACTTTTCTTTCGGATAAGCTTTTTTTCTTAAAAGCTCTTGAGTTAATGCTATATCTAAACCAGAGCCTGAAAGGATAATGCAGCCACCAAATGTCCCAAAAATGTAACTACGCCATACCTCATGCATAATCTCTATTAAATAATCTCCTATCTTAGGGTTATGCACCCTCACCCGTGTTATTTCTTTAAGTCTGTTGATGCATTCACTATGATTAAATATTTTATTCAATCTATCCACCGCTTCTTCATCGCTTGTCATTTCTATCACTTCAAGTCACATACCCCGTACTTAAGTACGAAGCCTGTACTTAAGCCCCACACTCAAGTACGGAACTCAATGGTTTGCTGCTAGCATATGTTTATCATGGGATATAAAATGATTTTCGGTTTTTTTCGATGTCGCATTTTGAGATGTCATAAAAAGCTTAGCGTAAAGCGTCATATATCCGATTTTGAATGTTTTCTTCTTCTCATCATCTACTATAACCACCGGTATGGTATCTGTTTTATAACAATACACCTTCTGCCCTGAGATATACTTCTCCACCACCTCCCACCCTTGCCCTACTGCGAAGCTTTTTTGATAAAACTTTTTTTAAAAGTTTTAGTGATAACAAGAGGGCGCCCACAAATGGTCCGAGCACAACTCTTTAAGCTGCGGAAACCTATCTCTCAAAAGCTTACTACTCCGCCCCTTTATCCGCTTCGCTATCCAGCTAACCGAATACATCCTCACTCCCACCCCTCCAAAAACTTATACTTCCAGGACCTCTTTTCATATGCCCTTCTTAATGGCACGTTAAATTCTTCTATCGCACTCTTGACTTCCTTTAACTCCTCATCAGTAAAAATACCTTTCAGATGCAGAAAAGCGGAGAAATAGTCCAATGCCTTCAAAACCGCCATACCTTTCGCATCGTTAAGAGAAAGGAAACTGAAAAAACTAACCAGATATTTATCCAGATATTCCTTTGAAAAGCAGAAATAAAATCCAGCTCTTCTCTCTGGAACCTCTGCAAAATATTCCAATACCAATTCGAAGAACAAGTCGCCTGTTACCCATTCAAATGACTTATCTATATTTAAATAGCGGATAAACTCCACGAAAAACAAATAAACGTTATCCTCATAATCTGCATTAGAAATCATAAAATCTTCTCTTGTCCAATCCCTTCTTATCTCGCCTCGCAATGTCTTCACCGTTTTCTGTAGCCGTTCATCATCCCCCGAGTCTTCATCCCAGAAATCCAGCGCTTTTAATTTCTCATAGAATTCTCCCTCTACCTCTTTCTTTCCATAGTCAGGAGAAATAATGTATTCTCGAATGGCACAGAAAACAGCTCTTTGATTAAGTTCGGCAACACCCCAGGGCATAATTTCTTCTGAACCTTTCAGTTTTTGATACCCCCCTCTACTCACTTGACATGCCTCCTCCGCCATACCGTACAATCTAAAAATATCCAGAGCCACAGAGATATGGTCTATCCCCTTCACCGGGTCTTCCTCAAAATGCTCAATAATCTCTTTCATTCGCTCCCGTTCGTCCAGCGGGGCATAATAGTGGAGCAGGTTATAGTCATAATATGGATAATCGGCCATATACTGTGCATATCTTTGCTCCTTTAACTTCTCCAATAGTTTTATCCCCTCTTCTACCCTGCCCTTCAAGGCTAAATCATTAAAAACCTTTTCAACGGCGTCAAAAAGTTCCAGTCCTTCCCAGAACTCTTCCTTTTCTTCACTTGCAAACGTGTTATAAAGCAAATCCAATTTATCGTCCAATTCCAACTCCTCAAATTTGTCCCACCATGTTTCTATATCCGCAGACGTTCCTGTGGTTGCAATATGTTCCACTCGAACTTCTTTCTCTTCCACACTCTCAACCCTCTCTTCCCGCATCCCTTTCACTTTCTTCTTTTTCTTCTTCCCCTTAATCTTCCTTTTACTCATATCCCTTCTCAACTGGTTTTTATTTTTATATATAACCGAGAAATAAAATAAGAAGCGGCGAAAAAGAAAAGCGATGACCATGAAAGAAAACCCGTGGAACAATTGGAACCATATTACTAAACTCGACCCTGACAAACATATCTCACAAAACGATTTGAAAACCATCGTAGAAAGCGGAACAGACGCAATAATGATTTCAGGCACACAAAACATCACCGCTAAAAATACCTCCCGGCTAATATCCTGCTTGAGGGACTATGAGATACCAAAAATATTAGAGCCCGCCACTCCTGAGGCTGTCATGTGCGAAGGCATAGATTATATCTTCGTGCCTCTGGTTATCAATGCTGGCGATTTGAAATGGATTGTAGGTAAGCACGTGGAATGGATAAAAAATCATAAAATAAAATGGGATAGCGTTATACCAGAGGCGTATATCGTTTTGAATCCCGAATCCGCAGTAGCGAAACTGACGAAATCAAATACCGACTTAACTCCAGATGATGTCATCGCTTATGCACAGTATGCAGAGAAGTATCTTCGGCTTCCCATCATATACATAGAATACAGTGGAACTTATGGAGACCCCGGCATAGTAAAGGATTTAAGTAAATCGTTAAACAAAGCAACATTGTTCTACGGCGGTGGTATAGACTCACAGAGGAAAGCAACCGAAATGAAGAGATATGCCGATGTTATTATAGTCGGGAATGTAGTGTACACAGACATGGATAAGTTTATTGAGACTATCCCTTAATTACGATGATGGTTGTAACTTGACTTTGCCATATTTAAAATTTACCACCGAGAACGCTTTGCTAATAATTAGAAACAAGTTCTATGTGAAATACTGTAGTATTCTTTTTTTATTATGATTTTCCTGTTTAGTTTTGTGGTATATCTCTATCAATGTGACCCTATCTATGTTTCGCTCATACGCATAAATTATTCGGATTCCGCTTCTATTACCTTTACCTTTAAGAGATTGGCACCGAAAATGTCTTACTTTATAGATTGGAACTTTAACATCATCACCAAGTCCCGAAATACGGACGGTTCCCCGTAAATGATTGGGTAATACTACTTCCAATACTTCACAAAAATTGTTTTTTAGGTCATCGTTTAGAGTTTTGTATTTGTGATTCAGCTTTTTAAGGTCGTTTAAAAATTCAACGAACGGTAAAAACTCAGTCATCTTCGTATTCTCTTACCGAAAAAAGCGAATCTCGATAGAATACCTTTTCGTAATTGATAATCTCACCATTTTTCGTTGCTTTATAAGGTATATCTCCATGAGAGAAAGCACTTATTTGTCGGGCACCCATACTATGACATTTTGCTATAACACTGTTAATAGTCCGTAATTCTACTCCATTGAGCAAATCTATATCGGGTTCTTTAGGTGATAGAAATTTTTGTTGAATAAAATCCCCTCTTTTTATAGGAAGTTGTACAATTTTACCGTCTTCCTTAAGTTCTTCCATCACTTCTTCAAAGTGGACTGGACCCGGTCCGTTTGGTAATTTATGATATGATTCTCCGGTCAACTTTTCTTCATATAACTCATAATAATCAAAATCCAAAAAGTATAGAATCTTATATAGCACCGTCTTACCAACATTCTCCAAAGAACCACATTGATAGATTATATAATGCAAAACTTGTTTGAACTTTTCTTTATCGAATTCAATATCCTCAATTTCTCCCCTTTTCCACATCTTCCTATTAATTAACCTTATTTTTACGATAGATAACCTTTTCGATTTTTTTCGAGCGCCCAGAATTGAGAAGCACCCTCTTTGTTATAAGATTATTAATTCCTCTTTTTAAACTTTTCCTACATGCTAAAAAAAATTTAGCATATTTAAACCAAAAGGGATAGTATAGATTAAAAGAAGGTGTTAATATTGAATAATTGAAATATGAACATCCGCAAACTCTGCGGTTAATCTGACAATTGCAAGGTAACTTTCCACTGGAAATGGTGGGGTGTGCCTGTTTAAATTACTGTTTAAAATACACCGCCGGTCACAGCTTCAGGTAGTATCTTCAGCAGATACCCTTCATACAATGATTTTTTCATCTCACAAATCGCGGAAAGTTTTTTCTCCCCCACCTCTATGTCCATTATCCGCTCCTCGTCTTCTTCACCTATCTTTACCCTCAATCCATCCAACTGTATGACGAGTGGCAATTCCTCCCCGGCTTTTGGTGGCATAATCATCTCTATCATCTCTTTTATGAACAGAGGAGAAGCAGCTAAAGGGTCTTCCTCCATCTCTTTCCTCTTCTCAGCCAGAATCCCCTCCAATTTCACTGTCATTTCCTGTAACGTATCTATTTCCTTTTTCCTCCTCATCCTGTCCGTCACCCTTCCTATGCCACCCACATAATGCTCTAACTCGAGGTCTGGCGGACCCCCTACTATCATATAAGGCACCTCTATCATCTCGCATAACTTCATCTTTTCCTCTATGCACTCCTTAAAATCGCCGAATACGAACACCGCCGCATCGCATTCCTCTATTATCGCCTTCTCTTGCACCGTCATCTGTGCTATCCTCTTACCCACTCCTCTCGCCAAACCCATAATATTTGTAATCGCACCTTTCCGCCTCAGAAATTCCGCTATATCACACAGCGGATTAACAGAGTGGTGTTTACCAAGTGAAGGAACTACAATCATTATCTCCGTCCCGGCTAATGGCAAATCCTGTAGCTTCCCTCCCAGTTCTTTTACTTTATTCCTGATTTCCTGTTCTTCCTCTCCGGGGAATGCTAAATGCAGTATTGTCTCTGTCTGCATTATAGACTCTTGCAATATAAACCCTCCTATGTCCTCTATCAGCTCTTTCAGCTCGGTATATTTATACACCCCGCCTTCAAACATCATTATTTTATACATGCTCACCCACCACGCTTACCATCTCTTCCGCTTTTTTCTTCCAATCCTCTTCTATTGGATTCTCAGAAGCGATAATAGTTATTCTACTGGTAGAGGGAATTGGAGACCGTACTCTTGCACCTTCAGGTAATATCCTGTCTATTCCATCCAATATTCTCGCTATCAAATCCTCTCTGGGGTCATAGACAATCAAATCGCTTAAAGCCTCTATTTCCTCTTCCTCCAGTTTTAAACCTATCTCTAATCTGCTTACTTGCTGGACTCGTTTTCCATATTTATCCCAAAGAAGGGTAAGCAACCTCGGTGCATATTTTTCATCTGTTATCTTTAACTTATCTTTCCCCCGTTGTATTATATCCCCTACCTTTACGGGACTTGACACCTGTCCTATCTTAACCGAGATAATAAAAACGTGTTCCTTTGGGTTGCAATACAGGTAAGTATGGTCTATACTGGTCCTTACCCCTATGTTCCTGAATGCATCCTGACATATTTTCTCATAAGATTTATTTGCAAATTCATCCTCTCCTTCTACTTTTACCTCCATCTCAACCTCCCCTCCTCCCTCTATCACTTATGTATTTTATATATATAAAATCTATATGCAATTTCTATATGTTTACCGCTTTATTATTTTTTCTGCTCCTTTTTCCTCTTGCCATACACACAGCCATGACTCTGAACGCCGCCTATCGGATTCTCAGGTGTTCCAAACTGGTGCATGCATCTCCCAAGGACTGACGCACCTCTCGACAGCGCATCGTCTGCAAATATCACCTCTTTATCCATATTCCGCACAAATAATTTGCTCAACTTATCCAGTATTATCTCTGCCTTCTTACCCGTTATTCCCGCTCTACCTGTTACCCCTATCTTTGTGTCATGCAGAAGCAAACCTTCTTCTTTCGCTATCCCCACCAATTCTTCCACTATACACGCCGATAACTCATCTATAACAGGAATAATATACTGCTCCCCTTCCTCTTTCACGAGCTCTGCACCTATATCCGCGATTTCAGGCAGGTTTGAGAGGTTATATCCTGCATCTACGCCTATTAGCACCACACCGTTTTTCTTCGCTGCTTCTACGTTTACCGGAACTCCACCTACCCTGGTGCCATTTTTTACCTTTTCTATCTGCACATGCCCTAAAATATCTTCTGCATAGCCTTTTACTACTTCCTTTTTTATTCTCCTCCTTCCCATTATACTCTTTTTTTGTAAATCGAACACAGAAGGGAAATCTACTTTCACAACCTTTGATACTACTGCATCATGTATTGCACCGGCTAAGCCGCAAAAACTACCTGTAACACGGGCGTATGGCAATCCATCGTCTGTTATTCTACCTGCTAAGGTAGTGCCGAAATCCAAAGATAGAACAGGGTTTCGATAATCAACGTCAACCCATTTAGCCGCTTCCTTAAGTCCGGCGGTTACAAGCTCGCCTTCCATCTCATTCCCCACGACTGAGTCCCCTCCAGGCGGGATGTTCCCGGTCACAGCGCCGTCGAAATAAGTCTTTTCCATCCTTGAAAACTTCCTTAAATCAGGCGAGATATTCTCTATCGTCATGGGCGAAATCATCTTCCTTGGTGGCACACCGGCAAGCATACATCCTTTTGCTAAGGCTTTTATCACTCCTTCCACCTCTTCGATTCTTGAGAAACATGCTGTTACACCTGTTGAGCGCACCACGAAATGCAAATCAGGGACTGTTATTCCTACCGAACTCGCACATTCTTGCAGCGTCGTTTTCACCAATTCCGCAATTGATACCTCCGAAAGTTCCACCGAACTTATCGTATGGCAGAAAGAATCGCGAGGGGAAAGAGCCTCCCTTGTCATTTTAACCGCCTTGTCAAGAATATACGTTCTTCCACTTTTCAGGTCCGTAGCGGTCAATATAGATTTAGTGGTGCTGTTTCCAAGTTCAACACTTGCGGCAATGAAGATAGGTCTTAACGTGAGGTCTCCTCTGGAGAGCCGCAATATGAAATATAAATCCGAGTAACTGACCTTCTGCGTCCTAAGTAATCTTGGCTGATGCCTTCTCTCAAATATGCCCATTATTACCCCTTATTACTTTTACTTCCTCTGTGCTCTGTGGTTTAACAAGTATCGTTGACGTAATAAATATTTTTGGTTGCGTTTCATAGCGGGAAAAAATAGAAAAATTTATAAAGGACTATTCATCTATCACATCTTCATGCCAATAGAAGCAGTAGCAATGTTGTTTGCATGGATGTTGGTGATAGTGTTTTTAGCGTTGATTGCGTGCATGTTCGAGGACTTGGAGTCAGATACAGGGTCACAGAGCAATCCGAATTCGCAAGTGCAACTGGCGGCGCAGGTGGGGCAGGTACACAGGTTCTTCAATAAAGCGATTTCCGGCGAGGCACCGGCATACGCTATGTATTGTACTACCGCGGGAGTAATAGCGTATGTGCTGTTATTAAAAGGCATACATCCGTTATTAGCGATACCCATAGGAGCAGCAGTAGGCGAGGCATTTCATGTGATATTTGCAACTACAGCGCATATAGGGAGAACAGCGGGGTCGAAGCGATTCGAGCAACCTCTTTATCTTGATGTCTTATACGGGCATCTGCTACCGATCGCAACGCATGGATTCATGGCAGTTTTGTGCATCGTAAGCATAGCATACATACAGAGCAATCTGGGGACTCTATCCGGGATGTCAGGATTGAACCATCCGTTCGCACTGCCAATGCTCGCGTTCATCTGGGGGATTACAGTGGGTGCAATAGGGTCTTCTACCGGTGATATCCACTACGGAACAGAGAGAGAGTTCCAGGACAGACCTTTCGGTGAGGGTAGGAGGGTGGTGTACCACGGTAAAATAACGAGATACGCAGAATGCGGTATAAGGACACAAAAGGACATCGTGGGCTTCTGTGTGAAATATGGTGGACCCTGCACGGGATTGACATTCGGACTTATCATCCTGTTCGAGAACTGGAGAACGCTCGTGGGGATGAAGCTCGGAGGTTTTTTACCAGACTTGCAAGCCATAAACGGCGATATGGCAGCGATATTGGGCATCGTAATAGGAATAGTGATAGGAATAGTGTTGATAATGGGGAACGTAACGTTAGTGAAATGGGCGAGAAAGAGATATGGACCCTTTGTAGGTGAGTGAAAAATGGACCCGATAACGATTTTATTGGTTGTAGTGGGATGCGTGATAGTAGGGGGAGTGTTCGCAAGTTTAGGCGTTCATCTGTTACCCGTGGGAGGAGCACCGGCGGCAATGGGAACAGCAACAGGAATCGCAACAGGGACAATCATGCTCATGCTCGGAGCGGCAGTGACCGGCTTATTTACGGCATCAACGGTGGCGACGTTTAGCACTAATATATTGCTTGTGTCGTTTTCAGGTGCTGTCGGGTCATGGATAATGATGGGTGTCACCATGCTCATGGCGAACGTCATCTATGTTTTTGGATCCGGACTTGTTCCCGTATCAGGCAGAGTAGAAGTGGACCCGATAACAAAGGAACCACAGACACCTTACAAGACACCACAATGTGATGGGCACGGAATTCCAACTGTGAGTTATATCTCTGGTATGGCGGGAGCGTTCATAGGCGGGTTCGGAGGTGCAATCATGTACTTCGCCTTGCTTAACTACGCATTTCCGGCAGAACGACTCGTAGAACTTTTCGCGTGGGAGCTGGGTAAAGCGGCAACAGTGTCAGCAACAATGGCAGCGATAGCAGCAATAGGAATCTTCGTGGCAAATGCAATTCTCGCAGCGTACAACATCGGCGGCACCATAGAAGGATTCCACGATCCGAAGTTCAAGCGACTGCCAAAAGCGTTATTCTCTTGCTTCTTCGTATCTCTGTTCTGTGGTGTTTTCGTCTGTGTGGTAGCTCTTTTAGGAGGACTGATATAAAATGGGAGAAGAAGAGCAAAAGGAAGAGGAAGAGGAAAAGAAACCGAAAGCGGAGTTCAAATTCCCACCCGATGAGACTGGTTTGGGGATTATCTCAGCAGTAATCGCAGTAATAATAGTGATACTTCCGGGAACGTGGGTGCCAGCGGTGATAAAAGCAATAGGCGTAATATTTGCTTTACTCTGGGGTGCGGATTCGGTGCGGAAGACTTCTAAATACGGGTTAGGAACCGGTGTTCCATCAATAGGTGTATTGGCAATGGGCTATGGTATAATCGGTGCATTGTTAGGAATAGCTTTCGTGAAATTCGCGGAACCAATGGGTCCGTTCAGTTCAGTGGCTGCATTAGGTGGCGTTTTACTCATGGCTGTTGTCGGATACATATCAGGCGTGTTTTCGAACCACGAGAAGATAATAGCGATGAAGATACCGGGTCTGGAGCGAGGGATGATGGAATTAGGAATGGCAGGGTCAATTGCAATGCTGCTCCAATTTTCCATCGTGGCAGGGTCGCTTAGTTTCGATAAAGTGTTATCCACTGCAATAGGTACGGGGGCTATAGCATTGATGTTTGTTCTTTCCATGATGGCGATGTTCCATCCTTACAATGCATGTCTCGGACCCGACGAGAAGAGACCAAGGACGCTGGTGACTTCTGTTGAGATTTCAGGGTTGCTGTGTCTCATACTGGGGATTGTTTTGGCTGCAACAGCTACTCCGGTATGGGGATTAGGTGGAGTCGTAGATGGTGTAATACTGATAGCCTTCAGTGGGATTGTATGGCTGGTGTTCTACGTAAAATTCGTGAAGGAATGTATGCGGGAGTCAGATTCTGTCGTTGGAACGGGGTTAATCAGAACAATAGAATAAAAGAGGAGGTAAAAAGAAAACATGTTAGTAATCAATGAGAAGTATGGTGTTGTTTTAGATCCGGACACGCTTATAGTAGGAGAGAGCAGACCAGGGTTCTATAAAGTAAACCTTGCACCGATAGAAGCGCAAATAAGTGTTTTGGAGACAGCAGTGGATGACCTTTTCAATTGCCTTGACCCAACAAGCAGTTTCTCCAGTTCACAGCCACACAGAGAAGGAGCGTTGAGTAAAGCAGGCTTCGTGACGATGTTCATGCTTGGAGTGACTTTTGGTGTGTTAGCGATAGCAATCGCATTGTTGTTAAAAATAGGGGGTGCATGAAAATGGCAGAGAAGAAAGAAGTTCCGGATGGATGGCCGCTCGTCACTGGCGACTACGAAGTTGGCGACCCGGAAAGTTGCGTTGCAATATCCTCAACAGGGTCCTATTTCCATATCGAACATTTGCCAGGGATTGCAATTCAGGGTCCTGTTAAGACAGAGAACATCGGATTGGAAAAAATAATGACGAACATTGTCTCGAACCCGAACATAAGATTCCTCATAATGGCCGGTGCGGAAGTTCCAGGGCATATAAGCGGTGGAGCAATGCTCGCTTTACACAAGGATGGTATAGACTCTGATACGCATAAAATATTAGGAACGACTGCGGCGATACCGTTCATCGAGAACCTGCCGGCAGAAGCGGTGGAGCGATTCAGAAAACAGGTGGAAGTAATTGACATGGTTGGGGAGGAAGATTACGGAAAGCTAATAGCGAAGATAAATGAACTGAAGGGAAAGGACCCGGGAGCTTACCCCGAAGACCCGTTGATCGTGAAAGTAGGTGAAGAGGAAGCAGGGGCGGCAGAGTTAGAAATGCCTTTAGCTATGCCTGCTTCTCCTTACATGGACGTGATAAATCGTGCCACGGATGATATAAGCTACAAGACACAGTTAATTGCAAGGGACCAAAAGTTGTCTTCGGGAATCTCAAGAAATTCAATTCTTGGACTTTTGGCAGGGCTGATAGCCGTAACTATCTTTCTCCTGCCTCTCATTATCTGGGGGGTGATATAAATGCCACCACAAAAAGTAGTTCAGCAAACACCGGAAACGGCAGTGATAACCGCAAAAATAGAAGACTTGAGGAAGTTCATAACGCTCATAGGCAAGGATTCGAGATTCGCAGCAGGGCTCTGGGTCGGTTTCGTTAAAGGCCTGGCAATCGGTATCTTCGTGAGTCTGCTGCTTGTCGGTCTTAAACTTATGGTGTGACGCAGGCATAAAACAAAAGAGTGGAGAAGAAAAGAATGGGGAAAAAGAAAAAAACAGAAGAAGAGATGGAAGAGGAGATAGAGAAGGAAGTGGAAGCAGAGGTACTGGAGAAACTGGAAGAGGAGCTGAAGGAGTTAGCAGTTCCCGTTGCAATAACACCACCAGAGCACACAAAACTTCTGGGCAGGTTAAAGGTAATAGATGACAAGGTGGAGTTTGTCGTAGGTGAGCTTGCGCAGAGACAGGGAGAGAAAATGGGGCTTGCAATAGGCCTTTTATACGGTCTGATAGTAGGAATACTTGTGTACGTGATATTTCTGATAGGATAAAAAAAAGGAGGACAGAAAAATGTTTGTATTTGATAGGGAACAGGATGTATATGACATAGGAGGAGTGAAGGTAGGAGGGCAGGTCGGAGAGTACGCAACGGTTCTTTGTGGCACGATATTCTACGCGAAGCACTATCTGGTCGAAGATGCGGAAAAAGGGATATTTGACAAGAAAGCGGCGGAAGACGTGATAAATAAGCAAGATGAGTTCTCGGATTTAACCGGGAATCCATGTATGATGCAGATATTTTCAGAATCGCAGGAGGCAATGGAGAAAGAAATCGCGTTCTGCACAGAGGTAAGTGACGCACCTTTCTTGATTGACTCGACAGTGGCGGAGGCAAAGATTGCAGGGCTCAAGTATGTAGATGAAGTGGGACTGATAGATAAAGCGGTGTATAACTCGCTGAACATTTCGTGTACAGAAGCGGAGCTGGAAGCAA
The DNA here is from genome assembly GCA_030602585.1 of Candidatus Methanophagales archaeon. Taxonomy (GTDB): domain Archaea; phylum Halobacteriota; class Syntropharchaeia; order Alkanophagales; family Methanospirareceae; genus JAFNKG01. Next base: position 15,810 of record JAUVZJ010000025.1, read on the forward strand.
TCAAAGATTCCAGACTGGAAGCAGCGATTATCCTGGCGTTCAATCCAAAAGATTCAACGGTAGCAGGGAAGATTGATTTGTTAGAGACCGGAGCAGGTACGTTTGAAAAAGGATTGGTGCATCTGGCGCGTGACATGGGCGTAACGAAACAAATGTGCGATCCTGCTACACTGCCCATAGGTGCTGGGGTTGGGTCAGCCGTTGCTACGGGCTTCGTCGTCAAATCGAAATTCGGTATTGCAGTGGGATTGGGTATCCACAATGCACCTTCTGCATGGACATGGCTGAAGACGTTCCGGAAGGAGCATGCGACAAAAGGACCCGGTGGCTGGGAAGGACTCGGCGCAGACGTGTTCAGTATCTGTGACATAGCCTCTAATGTTATCCCGGTAATGGCGGGTCATGATTTCGTGCTTTACGGACCTATCGAGAATGCACCGAAAGTGTTCCCGCTGGTTGGCATGACAGATATGATTGTTTCAGAGGCTAACCATGCAGAACACGAAATCGAGGCGAAGGAACCACATCCAATTCTAAAAATGACGGCATAGGGGGTGTTTTTTTTTTATTATCCCCTTTTTATTTTTCGTTCATCCCCTCATTTCATCGTAATATTTTAATAGGGATACACAATAAGGAATAAGATAAAGATGGGGAAGTTTTAATAAAAAGCAAATTCCTACTGAATTATCATGGAGCACCTCTTGATAACTGCGCTTACTGTATGGATAGCATTTTCGCTCGTGGTTTATGCATACGTAAAGCGTAAAATAAACACGTCCGCATTTATCGGGACACTCACGCTTGGCGTGATAATTCTGGTAACGCTCGGACTCGAATTTGGATATGCGGGTGTGCTTGCGCTGCTCGTATTCTTCCTGTTCGGGAATCTGGTTACGAGATATAAATACGAGAGGAAAGCAATGCTCGGTGTTGCCGAGGGTAATAAAGGCATGCGGGACATAAATAACGTGCTGGGCAATGGCTTATCACCCGTGATTTTTGCACTGCTTTATGCCGTCTCCAATCATAACACAATTTTCTTGCTCGGCTTCTCAGGTTCAGTCGCTGCTGCTTGTGCAGATACATTTTCAACAGAAATCGGGCAAGCGGAGGGAAATCCGAGGTTAATTACGACTTTTAAAAAGGTTCCTGTGGGCACAAACGGTGGCGTTAGTTTACCGGGTTTCGGCGCGGCACTGCTCGGCTCGTGTTTGATTTCGCTTGTCTGTCTCGCATTCAATATGGGTGTAAAAGCGCAAATATTATTCTTCGTTTGCTTCTTATCCGGGTTCTCAGGTTGTCTTATAGACAGTCTTCTCGGTGCAACCGTTGAAGATAGGAATCCAATTAAATTAAATAAACATCACGTGAATATCTTAGCAACGCTATTCGGTGGTATTTTTGCAATTTTATTGGGCTATTCTTTTGGAATACGGTTATAGCTATGCAAGAAACCACTCCAGCAGTAAAAAGAGATATTGTTAAAGATATTTTTCATTTCTCCTCTGAAAACTACTTAGCGAGAATATTTGGAAACAATCACCGGCTCAGGTTACATAAGCTCGCTTTTGGTAAAGTTTTTATGATTAAAAATAAATCCGTGAAATGGGTAATGAGACCCTGTAAGGGCTTATTGGTATCTATTGGAGTTTGGGATTTTTAAAGGAACTGAACAAATACCGCGATTAATCTTTACCCGAATAAAGAGAAAAAGAGGCAATCAGCGCATCCAATTGAATTCTCTCATTTGCACCCTCGGTAATTCTGTAATCCGCTTCTCCAATTCTGTCCATCAATTCCACTTTCTTCTTCGCTGGAATATCCATGTTTATCACGAGCCGATGCATCTGCGCCAATATTTCGTAGCCTGATATACCCTTATCCATCAACTCCTCCAATTTATCCAGCGCTTCAAAGAATTTACCGTCCAATGCCTCTTTTATCAACTCTTCTATCTCCTCAGGTCTTGCAGTTGCCGTTATCTCGTATATCATCTCAGGTTTTATTTCACTGCTCAGCACCGAAGCACTTTGCAATGCGTTTATCGCTCTTCGCATATCGCCCATCGAAACGTAGTTTATTGCCCCGACAGCATCTTCTGACAACTTCAACCTCTCCATATCCGCTACATATTTTATACGAGAGACGATTGCATCGTAAGAAAGCGATTTGAACCTGTACACGGAACATCTTGACTGTATGGGTTCTATTATTTTATATGAATAATTGCAACTAAGTATAAACCGACAGGTACCCGAATATCGCTCCATCGTTCTTCTCAGCGCTGACTGCGCGGCATCCGTCAAAGCGTCTGCCTCGTCGAGGAAAATGATTTTGAAGGCGGCATCGCCAATGGGCATGGTTCTTGCGAAGTTCTTTATTTTGTTACGGACCACTTCTATACCTCGTTCATCGCTCGCATTCAACTCGGTAAAGTTCTCCGCCCAGGTATCACCATAGAGTTCCCTCGCCATAGCGACAGCCGCGGCTGTTTTACCTACACCCGCAGGTCCGGAAAAGATGAGATGCGGTAAGTTTCTCCTCCTGACATAAGACTGGAGATTATTTATTATGGCGTTCTGTCCTGCCACCTCTTCCAGTTTCCTCGGTCTATATTTCTCAGTCCATATCTCCTCTCTCTGCATTATTGTTCACATAACTTTTTACGTATTCATGTATCATAAAGATATTATGGATTTGGATATGGGTCTGGGGTTGTTATTAGTAGGGAGTTTTATCAAGCTATTCGTGATAATGGACCCTCCGGGCACTATTCCGATATTTATGGCGGTAACGAAAGATATGAGGAAGGAGGAAAGGAAGAAAGAGCTCGATCACGCTGTTATCGTTGCTACATTGCTGCTTCTTCTTTTTGCATTCCTTGGAAAGCTTGTCCTGGATGTGTTGGGCATAACCACAGATAGTTTTATGATAGCAGGCGGCATTCTTCTTTTGCTCGTCTCCTTCGACCTTTTAAGAGGTGAGCACAAATACGGTGTAAGTGGAGAATCAAGAGCGGGAGTTGGGGTGGGAGCAGTTCCGTTAGGGACTCCTTTGCTCGCCGGTCCCGGTGCCATAACAACAGTCATGGTGATAATACAATCTTCTGAAAATTTTATTACTGGAGCTTCTGTGGTTCTTTTTGCTATTTTCTCCGCTATCATCGCGACAAGACTCTTGTTAGGGCAATCAGAAAGGATATACGGTATAATGGGGAAGGAAGGGTCAGAAGTATTAAGCCGTGTAATGGGGATAATAGTTGCGGCAATTGCAATACAGTTTATTAGAAACGGTATAATGGGGATGTTTTGAGTAATTAACAAAGTTCTTTTGGTAAAGCTTTCCTTTCTAAGATCAAAAAGGTTTTTTATAAAAGAGAAAAAATAATAAGAAGAAACCATAGCCTCGGTAGCTTAGCCTGGATGAGCGGCTGATTTGTAATCAGCAGGTCGAGGGTTCAAATCCCTCCCGGGGCTTTAACGGGATAGCTCATCTACCCGGATGAATTTTCTTATTCGTTTCCTCCATACGCATACGTATCAAAGGTTTTGATATATGCCTTCTCGCAACCGGTGGGACTTCGTATAAGCCGTCTTCTATACCTCTATCAACAATCACCACGTCCTTATCCGCACGATAAGTCCCGCAGTGTTTACACATGTATCCCTGCAATCTTCCCGCTGATTTCATTGTCCTCCCGCACTTATCACATTTCGGATTCCTCTCCACGGCATTATTCAATTTACTTATCGCTACCTTCTCGAGATTTATTGTCTTTTTCTTCAGTGACCCGAACACCGTAATTTCATCACCAACCCGTAACTCCCTTATAATATCACGAAATCCCTTCGTCGGCTCGTAGGCAATGCATTCGATACTTTTTTCCGCTGGCTTCCCGGATAGCGCGATGGAGAACAGGACATGCCCTCCTTCTATCGTCCGGGGATTGGAACTGACCATGCCGTCCAGGACATAAGAGTGGTAATCTTGCAAGTTTTCCTTTGCATCTTCTAGCCTTATCAAGTGAAAATCAGTGCCTTGATTCGTTACGAACAGCATTTTCCGCTCCACAGGCTCTGCATGTATGAGTTCGTAAGCTTTGTATATAGCATCTATGCTGTCGCCTCGTATCCCAAAGAGGACCGGGCAGGGAGAGTGAGGTGCAAAAACTATATTATTGTTCGCTACATCTACCGTATCCCATGTTAGGGGATAAGTAGCTTCATCTGCTTTCCACACACTCGCTTCCTCTATAATCCTTGACGTCCCCCATCTTTCTTTTCGCCTGTATGCCATCAACTCGTAAGTGAAATCGTAATAATTGTTTTTTTGTAACGCTAAAAACGAAGCAGCCGCTAAAGCACCTATTATCCCACGCTTATTCTTCAATCCAAAGTAATCAAAGTGCAATTCGGAAATGATTTCATAAGCATTTTCTATCTTCAGCACTTCTCGCACTGCATTCTCGTAAAAGTTCTTTAACATGCTCTCGCTCTGCTCTGTATTTAAAGCGGTATCATCAATGAAAACAACTCCGGGATTTGTTTCCTCTTCTCTTAACTCCGATAGCTCACTTACTCGCGCTTTGACCACTTCTTTCACTTTTTCCTCTTTCCTCCTGGCTATCATTATCTCAAAAGATACTGCTCCGTTGCCTCTTGTTTTAAATGGTATGCAGGGATTCAGTCTCACCAATCTCGGGGTCGAAACCTCTCCGTATCCTCGTTTCTTGAACTCGTCAACTAAAACTGCGCATAAATATGTGGTGCACAGCCCTTTCCTTGAATCCGTATCGTCTATTCCTACAATCATAAACCTTTCTTTATAAAAGAAAGCTTTAGCAAAGAAATAAAAACAAACCTTTTCTTTAAAAGAAAGCTTGGGCAAAGAGATTTATGTTATAAGCTATATCTAAATTAAAAGTGATAAAAATGGATTCGTATTATCTGACGTTGGCACTGTACATATTTCTGATTTACTGGCTTATTGTGGCAGTTCTCAATAGAAAGGGCATTTTGCAGAAATATAATATCTCTGCATTTGGACCTATTCTGATGATAAGGACGAGAAGAGGGGAGAGATTATTGGAGAGATTGGCTAAAGGTGTGCTGAGGGAACGATTCTGGAGGTGCTATGCCAATATCGGCACTGTTTTGGTGATTATAGCCATGACCTCAATGTCTATTCTCGTATTACTCGGTGCTTATGCAACGTTTATGGTGCAGCCGGAACTAACGGAGTTACATGAGCCGAGGAATTGGCTGCTTATACCCGGGTTAAACGAGTTCATACCTTTGTGCGCATGGATTGGCTTTGTTGTTGCGTTAGTGGTGCACGAGCTTTCTCATGCGATATTGAGCACCGTAGAGAAAATAAAAGTGAAGTCAATGGGGCTTTTAGTCGCTGTGATACCAATAGGAGCATTCGCAGAGCCTGACACTGAACAACTATTTGGTGAAAAAAAGAAAAAAAGCGGTGAAAAGACGATAGAAGAGAATGAGGCAGGTGGAGCGGAAAAGGAAAAGAAGAGAGTAGCAACGGCACGTGAAAGAACTCGCATACTTTCTGCCGGTGTAACGAGCAATTTCGTCGTGGCGTTAATTGCTTTTTCTCTTTTCTTTGCTATCCTGTTCTCCATACAGCCTGTCGGCGATACCGTGCTTTATGTCTATAACGTTGCAGGGGGAAGTCAGGCGGAAAAATTGGGAATAGAATCCGAAACGTTCATCACAATGGTTGATGGTTCAAAGACGAAGAGTGTAGAAGAAATGAATAAAGCGATGGGAGATAAAGATGAGATGTTTCTCACGGTACTGGATAAAAAAGGAAAAGAAAGAGAAATAGCGGTGAAAGGCGGTTATGAGAGCGCAGGAGTGGCAATAGCATGGGTTGAAGATGGCTTACCCGCAGCTAAAGCGGGTTTAAAGGACGGTATGAGCATTACAAGGATGGATAACATGAGCATAAACAGTTATGAAGATTTTCGTGAGTTCTTGAATCATACCATACCCGGGCAGGTAATAGAAGTGCAAACAAAAGAAAAAACATTTATTGTGGAGTTGGGGGAATCGCCTTACGGTAAGAAAGGATACTTGGGCGTTATCGTTGCAAATAACCCTTTAGGAATGGCAGTAGCGGAATTTCCCACAAAGGGATACCTGGAATACCTACGGAGCATACCTTCTTCTCTTGTCTCCCTTTCGCCAGGTGGCTGGTTGTTATTGACAGCAATGCCGGTTTTACCCCTTCCTTTAGGCTTCAGTAGTTTTAATCCCCTTCTCTCTCATTTATACGAGCCCGTGGGTGCTGCATCATTCTTAGGTGGTGGTATCTTTATCATTGCCGATGTGCTATTCTGGATAGGCTGGATAAATTTCTACGTTGGACTGTTTAACTGCCTGCCTGCCATTCCTCTTGACGGTGGCTACGTATTCCGAGAGATGTTGAATCCGGTGTTAAGGCTATGTATAAAGGAGGAGAAGAAAAAAGAAAGAATTTTGAATGCAATCGCCACCATTATCGCACTTTTTATCGCCTCTTCCATCTTTTTCATGTTAGCAGGTCCTTATCTTCTGTAAGGAACTAAGGTAAACCATCAAAAGTTCCGTATTGAGATTTAAGATTTAGAGTTTGGGATTTATCTACATCCCGCTCCTTATGCCAATCGCTTTTCTTATCACTTGCGTTATTGGTATCGAGCATATCATATACCAGAGTATCCAGTAAGGCATTCTCAAACGGATTATAAAAAACTCCGAAAGTTCCTTCGCACCTACTAAAGGAAAAATCACCGCTCCGCCAGAGTATGTTCCCACATGTCCCCACATCCACATGAATATAGGTATAGTGATAATCATAATGTAAATCATGGGCTTCATTTGCTGCCTCATCATCTCACCGGAAAATTGTGTTTGCTTTCTCATCACTTCTGCCCTCTTTTTTTCTATTTTCTTTATCCTGTGCTTGTTGTTCTCCTTTTTCGCTTCCATGTACTCCTTTTGAAGCTCTCTTATCTGCTTTTGATACTCCTTTGACTTCGCTATCAGCTCCCAGTTCATCGTGTATTTTTGGATTACCGAAGTATAGATACCTGTAATAACGGATAGGATGAGGATGGTGATTAAAAAATTATCAACAAAAGCAGCGAGAGGACCAAGAACGACGTCTAAGGCATTGCCCATTCCTTCTCGTTGTCCGGGAATTATCATAATTAACAAGACGAAAAAACCTAAACCCATACCTGCTCCTTCTACGAGCCTTTTCACCTGCTCTTTCTTTCGCTGTATTACTTTCTCTTTCTTTACCATCTTTCCCTTGGGAAATAAATTTGAAGTGCATATACTTAAACTTTTATGTGATTAATTCAAAACAAACCTTTTAAAAAAGAAAGCTTTACTAACAAGCTTTCTTAGAAAGAAAGTTTGATCAAAGAAATCAAAAAATGTCATTTTTTCTCTAAATGCGAAAATAGAAAGATATATAAACGAAGAAAAAAATGAATTCGATGATATGCCGATAGATAGCGCAACAGTAGTAGAATTGGTAAACCTGGTCGCGGGTATTTTCATATTAGCTGTGGCAATTTACGTAAAAAGGAAAGCCAATTTAGCCATATTCAATCGAGGATTGGACATAATAGCAGCTTCAGGAGCAATAAGAGTTGTTGGCTCTTTATTCAGGTCATACTACACTTATACAGGTTTACTTGAGCTTATTCCCTTGGGTAGGGCGTTTTTGGTGGTTGGTAGGATCGTGTTAGTGATTGGACTATATGTATTTGCAATGGCGGTATTAAAAATATGTAGTGAGGAAAGAAGATGAACGGGTCAGAACTGGAGCTTGCGCTGAAGGATTTAGTAGCGATGGAAGGCGTGAATGCCTCCGCAGTGGTCACGAGGGATGGAATAATGGTAGGATTTTTGAACAAGCATGCTCAAGAAGAGGTGTCACCATTATCAGCAGTGGTAGCAATGATGGCGAGAACGGCGGAGAAATGCACGAGAATGCTTGAAAAGGGCGATATGGAAGAGATAATAACGAAGGCTGGCGGTGGCGTGATATTAACGAAGAAGTACGAAGGGTTTATATTCCTTGTAGCTGCGGATAAAGGCTTTGATTTCGACTCAATTAAGCCAAAAATGGAGAGGGTAAAGGATGCTATCAGGGGTATGGTGTAATTAATTGAAAAATGCAAAGCTTACGGCGCTGAAATCAAAGCGGGTTTCATTCATAAATTTTACACTTTTCATTTTTCATTGTCTGTTCAAAATTTAGTCAAATTTTGAACAGATACTTCACCTGTATATCCTCGGATACTTATACCTTTGCACATCTCCCCACTCAGCAGTGGCATTTATCATCGCATTCCAGAATCTTGTTTTATTCAATATCTCCTGCATCAGTATATGCCGCTCGCCGAAGTGTTTTATCAAACTCTCCCTCACCTTTTTATATTCCGCTTCGCTTTCCCTTTCCCCTCCACCTTTCGCTTCCTTCTTCAGTTTCACGGTGGTGAATGCAGCATGTCGAGAAACATCTTCCACTGCCAATCCCCTGTTCTCGGCGAGGAAACAAGAGAGAATTTTCGCTACGAACTCTGTATGCGTTCTTTCACCGGTTAAACAAATCGTTACTTCTGACGGATTTCGGTCATCATCGGCATCTACTTTAATATCCACTGCGAAGCCTATATCAGCAATCTCTACGAGGTCTGATACGGATTCGATGACATGAATATCCTCTATACATCCTGTTGCATCCTCGTCTGGGAGACATTCATCCGTATGAGCAAGAAACCAGTTCAGCATCGTATTCGGGATGCAAACGCCTTTAATTCTCCTTTCTAGTTTCTTCGTCTCTTCAAGACTGCCAAATTTCCTCAGCATGAAATCAACGAAATCAACGATTTCTCGCATCGCTGCGCTGAGATTGCCCTCGTGTTTATCCACTATTCTCCCTATTTTCTTTATATCTTCCTCATACAACGAGATATTCTTTCGTATCATCCTATCTCACTTAATTATATATAGATGATAAGTTATCACACTATTTAAAGTAATTTGCCATAGGGAAAAAGTTTTTGTTAAATTTGTAGTATGGTCTCACAAATCATTTTTTCTACGTGCTATAACTTACATTTCCACTGCATAAGAGCAAAAATAGAAGAGAGAAAAGAGGTGAAGAAAAAGAAATGAAAGCCGTAATTTTGGCTGGAGGGTTTGGAACCCGGCTTCGTCCATTAACGTTCACGAAGCCGAAGCCGATGGTCCCGCTGGTGAATAAGCCAGTGATAGAGCACGTGGTTGACTATCTGGTCTCACACGGATTGAACGACATCGTAGTAACCACGACGTTCCTTCGGGAGACTATCATGGACCACTTCAGGTATAGAGAAGATGTGCGCTTGACATATCCGACAGAGCCATACCCGCTTGGAACTGCGGGGTCGGTGAAAAATGCGGGGTTAGACGAAGAAGAAGAAGAACCTTTCGTGGTGATACAGGGCGATAACATCACAGATATGAACCTGCGTGGACTAATAGATTTTCACCATGAAGCGGGAGGGCAGGTAACAGTCGCTTTAACGCATGTGGAAGACCCGTGGAACTATGGTATTGCAATGCTTGAAGGTAATGGCCGCATTAGTAGATTTCACGAGAAACCTGATAAGGGAAAGTCATTTAGCAATCTGGCAAACACAGGGATATATGTGGTGGAGCCGAAGGCGATGGAATTTGTGCCTGAAGGGATGCCTTTCGACTTTGCAAAGGACCTTTTTCACCTGCTTCAGGCGAAGGGGGGAGGGAAAGGTAAAGGTAAAGGTAAAGGCAAGATGTTCGGATACGAGATAGATGCAGACTGCTTCTGGACAGACGTGGGTCAGCCTGAGGGATATATGAAAGCGATGGAATGGATGTTGAAAAAGGCGAAGAGAGACGTGTTTATAGGAGAAAATGTGGAGATTAACGGTTCAGGGATAACGGGACCTACGGTAATAGGTAATAGTGTGGTTGTGGAAGAGAATTGTTCAGTAGGACCTAATGTGGTTCTATTTGAAGACGTCTATATCGGTAAAAACACAAGCCTTGAGCAGTGTTTCATTGGTGAACGCACTATAACAGGAAAAAATGCATCCGTAAAGGAAGCAATCATTGGTGCCCAATGCGAACTTGGAAACGACGTTGAAGTTCTTAAAGGGAAGATATGGCCCTTTGTTGCTATACCACACAGCACAACCGTGGATAACACCATAATAAAAAGATTCGTCAGATTCGATGCTAATGGAAATGGAACCGGAATCAGAAAAGAAGGGGAAGGAAATGAGAGCGAGGATTTATTACGCACTGTTTCGGATGAAGAAGCATTTTACTTTAACATGCGTAAAGGAGGGAAAATCGTTCATACAGGCTTCGTAGCACGCAGTTTGGAGATGTTTGTGGATATATTGAAAAAAGTAGACCCGAAGGCGATGGAGTATCATCTCAGAGAGAGCTACAACGATTTCGCCGCATGGATACGAGACGTGTACAGGGACGAGAAACTTGCATACGAAGTCGTTGACATGCACTGGTGGGAGCCGAGAAGCAGGTTGATTGGCAAGATACAGGAGCGCATAAGCGAATTGAAATCGAGCGTGAGGGTTGGTGCTTTATGACACTGAATGGCGAAGAAGAGAAGAAAGAGCGGATTGTAACAAAAATAACTAAGAAGAAGGCAGAACTGTCCAGGCTCACAACTTCTTCATTCACACCTGCTGGCAAGAATCCATATTACCTGAATAGGGGTGGCAGAGCGACAGCTATAAGAAACATGGCGGAATTGAGAGACCACCTTGGTGTATTCACCGGGGAGGAGATTCCCTGGCTGGCATCGTGGATAGAATATCTTGGCGATAAGGAGACTGCGGATAGGCTAAGAGAAACGCCAGAAAAGTTCAAGGAAAT
>JAUVZJ010000037.1 GCA_030602585.1 Candidatus Methanophagales archaeon
ACGGAGAACGCAGAGGATGTAGGTTTAGAGGTTTAGGTTTTAGGGTTACTAATACCTGACAACTAACCCCTAACCCCTTATTTCCTCTGTGAACTCAGCGTTCTCGGCGGTAAATTTTAAATATGACAAAGTCAAGGTAAATTCAAATATCTAAACGTAAGACTTAATAAAGAAAGAATTTAATTAACCAAATGGAAGGGATAATCATGATGAAAAGGGCAGACGTAAGGATAAAAGGCAATGTGCAGATGGCAGGATTCCGGACGTTCATCAAGAATACCGCAGATTCGCTTAACGTGAAAGGATTTGCCGGGAATCTGGAAGACGGAAGCGTTAGAGTTATTTGCGAAGGCGAAGAAGAAGGGATAACCGGGTTAATCCGTTCCGTAAAGGAAAATCCTCCATCATTTGTGAGCATAGAAGGAATGGATGTGACATACGAGGATTACAGAGGAGAATTCAGCGGTTTTGAGAGGCGAGGAGCGGATGTTCCGGGAGAAGAGAGTGAAATGGTGGCTTTGATGCGGAGTTTCGATAAGAAAGGCGAGGTGATGATTGGCATTTTGAGTTCGATGAATGGAACTTTGGGTTCGATGAATGGAACTTTGGGTTCGGTGAATGGAACTTTAAAGAGTGTGAAAGAGGATACAAGTCAGATGCTGGAAAAGCAGGATACGATGCTGGAAAAGCAGGATATGATGCTGGAAAAGCAGGATGATACCATTGCAGCGATAGACCGGAGTAAAGAGGAGATTGTTACAGAGATAAGCTCATTAAGAGAAGATTTGAGGTCGTATATGGAAGAAAAGTTTGCAAGGATCGAGCAGGAGATAGAGGGAATAAAAGCTAAAATCGGGATGGTGTGAAAACACTTTTTCTTTTTGTGAAAAAGAAAAAGTGTTACTTGAATAAAGTCCCGAGCTTGTCAATCTCTCTAAAAATCTCTTCGCCCTTCTCTGTTATCTCGTATCTATCCGATTCCACCGTCACCAATTCCTTCTCTATTAGCCATTTTATTATCCGCGATGCCCGTACAAAGTTTAAATTCGCACCATATACGATCTCTGTCTTCTTTACACCACCCTCCTTTCTCATTATTACAAAAATATCCCTCATTATTTCTATCCGGGTTCTTCTCTTCTTCGACAATTTTCATCCCTCCGAATATATCTACCTATATATGCATGGGTTACATAAATCTTTCCATATACAAATAAAATTTGCAAATGGAAAAGTTTAAATAATGCAATGACAATAGTAACTGATTACACCCTCAATGATAGCGGAGGTGAAGTCCGACTTGAAAACTAAAACCAATCGAGAATGTAGGGCGGCATATTTGAATGCTGCGGAACAGAAACTGAGAATCGAGAAACTACCTATCGAAGACGCAACAGGACCCATCAGTTTTGCGATAACGTGCCATCTCGACCGGTACAAAAGCTTTGACGTTGAGCCTTATGATGCGAGAAATGTCCTCTGCTTCGGGGCAGGTCAGTTAGCGGGTTCTAAGCTCTATGGTTTCCACCGCATGGTCTTTGCCGCAAGGTCTCCTCTCTGGAACGGTTTTTTTATAAGTTCGATGGGGGGAGCGGCACTACCTCTATACCACGCAGGTGTGGATTACGTGGCTGTTGAGGGCAGGTCTGAAGATTATCTTATAGCCGCGATAAAGGGTGCAGGGGATGGAACCATCGAATCACGTTTCGAAGGAATCAGCGAACAAGATATAATGGACATCTTCCAGGGCTATGAAGGTAAGAGAGGATGGTATGCCTTACAGCAGTACACCTACGAAAAGTTCAATGAAATGTTTCGGATTGGTGAAGATAGGTACATGGATTTCAGGATACTCACCGTAGGTCCGGCATCTTTGAATACGAACTTCGGCGCTATCGGCTCAACCGTGATCCGTAACGGAAAATTCAGATTGGGCGTTGACGATTGGGCAGGTAGAGGAGGCATGGGTTCGCTCATGGCTCAAGCACATAGAACCGTTGCGATTGCATACGGAGGCACATACGATGGTAAAACGTTTACTGAGAACATTAAAGATATTAAAGTTGTAAATAAACTTTTTCGGGAGGAATTTCATGAAAAATATATTGATTACGTCATCAGAGCCGGGACGAAATACAGATACGACCCACACGTCAAATCTTCCGGCACCTTTGGCGTGAACATGTCGGTTCTGGGCGAATGGCTCCTCTCGTTCAACTGGGAGTCCGTCAATCTCAGCGAAAGAGAGAGGAAATCATTGTATGCGCTCGTAAAAAACCATTATCTCAAACAATTTAATGAAGAGATAGTAGAACCAAGAACGTTCGCCACCTGTGGGGAACCATGTCCTCTAACCTGCAAAAAAATCTACCATGAACACAAGAAGGACTACGAGCCTTACGAGGCTATGGGTCCGAACTCTGGTATCTTCGATCAACGTGCCGCTGAGAAGGCGGTGAAAGAAGTAGAAGTGATGGGGTTTGATGCCATCGAATTTGGTAACGTGAGTTCATGGATTTTGGAATGTATCCATAAAGGACTACTGAGAAAAGAGGAGTTTGGGCTTGATGATGACGTTGAATTTGACCCGCGGAATTACAGGATTGAATTCTCGCACGCGAATGCGAAAGCATTAATAAAACTTGCCGAACTCGTTGCCTACCGTAAGGGAAAGGGAATCGGAGCTATCTTAGCCCGCGGTGTTAGAGTTGCTGCGAAAGAACTGGACAAGCGATTTGCAGACCGGGTAAGGAGTTTGGGCACTACGTTTGTTGATAGCACACTATACATCCCATACGGAGAAACCGGTTGCATATCACCTACACAATATTGGGTGCCAGGCGTATTCGTTCCTGCGCCTGTCCAGGGGAAATACCTTACTGATTATTGTATAAATTCTCTGCCACCAGGAGAGCTGGGGAAGAGTTGTGCGGAACGCGCAATAAGGGAGATGTATTCAGAGGAAATGGGGATATGCAGGTTTCACCGCGGTTGGTCCGAGAGAACCGTTGAGACGCTCCTGCGTCGAGGACTGGGTATTGAACTCAACCTCTATGAACATTGTAGAGGACTTCTACAAAAAATTATCGAATATGACCGTAAAGCAAACCAGTATCCTGTCTTCTGGGAGACAAAAAAGACTAAAAATGTCATCCACAGGTATCTGGCAGAGATAAAGAGGAAGATGCCCGAAGGAAATGTGGAATTTGACCTCTGGATTAAGAAGTTTAACGAAAATCAGGAGCAGGCAGCGAAAGAATACTGGGAAGAAACACGGGAAGGATATGAGGAAATAATTGGTCATATTTCAAGATCAGTTAAAATTTATAGCGATACTTGTGTGTAGTAAATATATAAGTGAATTTACAACAACTCCACATCTATGTGCCCCTCCACTTTCCTTTGAAGCCTTCCATCCGCAGTTATTAGTTTGCAATCCTCCTTCATGGCTAAAGTAACATATATGGCATCGTAAAATGTTATTTCAAACTTCCTTCCATTTTCGAGGACATTCTTCAGAAATCTTGGCTCACTAACTTCCAAAAACTCCAACTCAATGTCGAAGAGCGCTTTAAAATCACTTTCAACGTCCTCTGGGCTTTTCACAGGATGCTTCCAGAAGACATTCCCAAGCTCATAGATCAGCAAAGTCGGTTCTAAAATTGCAAGTTTGCCGGCGACAAACTTATCTCTTATCTCGAGCGCTTTTTCCGTATTCTCCTCTTCTATGTACCATTTCGCAATCACGTTCGCATCCAGAACCAGTTTCATCTCTCATCCCTTAAACTTCTGACGACTTCAACGGAGTCGAATTTCACACCTCTCGTCTTTCTCCTTGACTCATCCATCAATTTCACTGCATTCTTCCTCTTCTCTTCTCTTATCTTCTCCTCCATCGCTCTTCTTACAAAGCTCGCCCAATCTACTTCCACTTCCCGCATCATTTCCTTCAGCTCCCGAGGTATACGAATTGAGATTACTTCGGACATGTTATAAACTATGTAATCTAAATATATATACTTTACTTTCCCATTCCTTTATTGTAATCACCAGAGACTCTCTCGCTTTTACCTGCTTCATAGTCCCCTGCGTCTCCTCATAAATAATATCACGTGTCAGAATTGCAATTACTGGTGTATCTTCGGTAAGCAGTGAAAAAGGTGATGGATATAAGTAGTTTACAGACCGGGGGTTCTGTTGGCTCTCCTTTTACCTTTATCAGCCAAGTATCAACGAACCAGCACCGTGCGACTGCGTGTGTCCCGCAAGGATGTAGCCACCGTCCGCGGTCTGCTGGACTGAGTTTGCACACTCCGCGAAAATACCTCCAAAGGTCTTGTCCCATTGCTTGTTTCTGAATGAATAGAAAAGGTATTTGTTTACCGCTGAGAATGCGGAGATCGCTGAGAGGACAAAGAAATAAAGATTGAACCGGATCACGGAGAGCTTTATCGGTGCCACTATCGAGGTACATCGCGATCCGGGACCTGGCTTGCTGGAGTCCGCCTATGAGGCCTGTCTGGCTTTTGAACTTCAATGTCAAGGTTCTGAAGGGCGGAATTCGCCGGCTGGTGCATGATTTTCCTGACTCTCCGCGTTCTCTGCGGGCTCAGCGGTTAACAAGTAGAAATAACTTATTTGTATGCACCTCTGAACTGAATAGCCCTCATTAAGTCTGTCCTGGAGACTATACCCACCATCTGCCCACCATCCATGATTATCAAGCGACCCAAATTCTTGGCGGACATGAGCTTAAGAGCATCGAAGGCATCTGCATCCGGTCCTATGGAGATTATCTCCCTCTTCATAACGTCCTTGACCCTGGTACTGGCTCGCTCCGGGGCATGTATCCTCTGGACGTCTGCGAAAGTTATCACGCCAAGCACCGGAGAAGTCTGGCTTTCCTGCACTGGATAACCCATGTGTTTTGTCTTAAACATCGCATCTATTAACTCCTCGAGCGTCCAGTCCGGAGGCACGTAGATTACGTCTGGAACACCGGTCATAACGTCTCTGACCTTCACGCCCTCCAAAGTGACCGAAATAACCGTTGCCTTCTCCTCCTCAGAAGCACCAAAGTAGATGAATAAGGCTATGAGCAGTAACCAAAGCCCTGGTCCCATGGTCAAAGTTAGCAAACCAAAAATCCCCATTGCAAATGCGAAACTCTTGCCTACTGCAACTGCCTTTCTGGTTGCATCTATATACGGCATACGCATGGCAAACAATGCACGTAGTATCCTTCCTCCATCCATGGGAAATGCGGGAATGAGATTGAAGAGACCAAGTAATATGTTGTAAAATGCGATTATACCCACCACTATAAGCGCAGCATCCTTGAACGTCGTCCCAACTTCAGCCAGGCTTACCGGACCCAAGAAGTAGTGAATTAAATATGTAAGGATACCTATGCTCAGACTGAGGGCGGGACCAGCAGCCGAAATCTTTGCCTCCATTCGTGGCTCCCTGGGAATCTCCTCCATCTGTGCAACGCCACCAAAGACGAACAAGGTTATGCTCCTTATATTTGCGCCATAACTCTGTGCAACGAAGGAGTGAGTGAGTTCGTGAAAGAGTATGGTTGAGAAAAAAAGGACTGAAGTAATTGCGCCAAGCAGGTATTTGTGCCATGCCGGGATGTTCATGCCCCCGAAACCAATAGTTATGTCCCATATTTTTAAGTCGCTAATCGCAAATACCTGGATAAAAAGCAACAAAATTAATATAAATGTCACGTGCAGCTTTATCGGTATCCCACGGATACTGCCAATCTGGTAAGACCACTTCATTTCAATCCCTCATACGATTTAATTCTATTTTATTGTTCTTGCATATTTTATATTATTCCCTGGTCATTAGAAAATCGTTGGCAATAAGCTTTCATACTTCTATTATGCCTCAAAAAATATTCTTCAGCATCTTATTTTATTCTATTCCGGCAGTTTTATCTCTTTTGCATTTTCCCATAACCCGTGGATGTTGCATAACGCTAAAGCATGAATAGTTCCCGGCTTGTTGATTCTCATTGAAAACGCAACTTCGTGGTGCGTATAGACCGGTCCCT
The DNA here is from genome assembly GCA_030602585.1 of Candidatus Methanophagales archaeon. GTDB lineage: Archaea > Halobacteriota > Syntropharchaeia > Alkanophagales > Methanospirareceae > JAFNKG01. Next base: position 6,065 of record JAUVZJ010000037.1, read on the forward strand.
TGTTTGGACCTTCGGTAGATTCGCCATGCGCAGAGAACTCAAAATTGCCCACTTGATAGCTGAACTTCTCTCCTTCTGGATGAAAGAAGACGTTTATCCATCGGATATGATGTTCGGTTGTATTAGGATGTGCTATCCCCTTACCAAGAGTGACTTTCACCACAAAGAACTCTCCTGCCTTCACTTCAGAAGGGCACTCGATTGCTGGCACATGCTTCTCCTCTTTCCAATCAGCATACTGAAGACGCTCCCCTAATCTATCTGCCATTATTCACCCCAGCTTTCTATATCTTCCAATATTGTCTCAAAATCCTCCTCGTGCTCTATTTCATCCTCGAGAATTTCTAAAATAACGTGGTAGGTTACCGGGTCTTTGTGCCTTAGTATATCCAATAGCTTGTTGTAAACATCAATAGCGCATCTCTCACCATCTATAACCTGTTTTAATATCTCTACCGAGTCGGGATTCGTAGGGTCTGCATATTTACAGTTTGCTTTCTCGTTCAATTCCGTTATATTTGTTATGGATGTTCCTCCTAACTGCATTATCCGCTCCGAAAGCATTTCTGCATGCCTTAATTCATCTCCCGCATGTTCCGTGAGTTCTGAAACCACTTCGTTCCTCTTTCGCCCCTTTACTATTTGTGCTGATACCCAATACTGGTAGTATGCCAGCCACTCATCTGCATAAGCGTTCGTCAACAGCTCTATCAACGTTTTTACATCCACCTGCACAATTTCTCTTCCTTTTGTTCCCATTTTCTTATCAACGCCGTTAATATTTTATTTCAACACCCTATAAAAGGCTTTAAGTAGAAATAACACCTGTCAGAAGCCTATAGAGAGAACAGCCTCAAAAGTTTTTATTGCGCTCTTCGCTGATAAAAAGTGGATTCTTCTGGAAATGGATATTTGAAATCCTCTTCTCTTTCTTTTTCCTCTTCCTCTTCCTCTTCTTTCACATTCTTTTCACCAGCTAAAAATTTCCTTATACCTTCAGGATTCAAAAAGTAATAATATTCCACAAGCTCAGGGGTCTCTTCTCTTATGCAGGTGATAATCGCTCTATCTATGAGTTCATAGAGTATTTTCCTCACCTCTTTTGGTCTCACACCACAAGCTCTGGCAATATCCAGATCTCTGACTCCTCTATCCAGAGCCATGTTGGAGAGTACATTAACCCCTTTCTCGCCCCAATATTTTTTAACATTACTGATCAGCTCTGTTCTCTCCCTTTCAACGAGAAAATCAATCCCTTTTTCAATCTTAATTTTTTCTACTTTTTCTTTTAATTCTTCAAGATTCTCTTTCACCTTTTTAGGCAAATAAGACCGATAATGGGGTCTGTCTTTCCTTTTTGTTATCTTAATATCCCCATCCCCATCCCCAATTCCTAAATCCTTCAGTATCCTCGCTACATCTTCAAGAAAGTCCCTCGAGCGCGAGATTATCTCATAAATTCTTCTTGGTTGTTCCAGTTCAAACAACGCCTCCAGAACCATGATTTTAGAGAGCGTCTTCTCGTGATATGGGCGTTGTTCCCATCTCTCTTTCATTTTTTCGGGTATTCTAATGGCGTTTCTTCTACAACCTGGAATCTGATAATACTTCTCTATTATCTCTCTTATGCTCAAAGGTATCCTATCGCTTTGAAATGAGCCAAAAGTGTGGTGCAGTCTTTTAAATATCTCCTTTTTACGTTTAGCGGGATATACTAATCCATCCTCGGACCACTTCATGAGTATTTGAAGCGCAATAATATCAAAGTCAGAAGAGACCTCGATAGGAAGTTTATATCTCCTCTTATAATACGGGACTATTTTAACTCCGGGAGGAAGACAATAGCTGGATATTACTTCTCTCTCCTCAATATCCAGGTCAGCAAGCTCGGCTATCGCTATCAGAGCCCATTGCGGGATGTTTGTATTCCCTCTTTCCCATTCTTTTACCGCTCTTGCGAGAGCGAAGTGATTTTGATACCATCTCCCATAAGACGTGGATTGAAAACTTACCCCCTCACGATCACGAACTCTCTCATATCCTGACCACAGATAAGTCGCCATTTCCAAATCCTTTATAGATACACCCTTTTTTCTCCTATCACTCTCATTTTTCATATCTATTATTTTCGCAAGGTCGGAAACTCTAACACGATCGAAATAATCTTTTCTGAGCTCCCACCGCTCATCTTTCTTTTTTATGTGCTTTCGATCCTTTAACCTTATTATGGCATGGTAAATGGAATACGTTGAGATGTCCGGATTTCTTTCCAGTATCTCCTTAGCTCTTAATGGACTCTTTTCGAGCGTTTTTAATATCCTTCCACTTACTTTGCCAAAGATCAACTCGTATCTCGAACCTTCAAATTCTTCTTCCACTGAGCTCCAGAACTCTTCAGGAGAAATACTCACTTCAACCTCGCTCACTCTCTTTAAGGACCTTTTGAAGATTCCTTGTCGAAAACTTTCCTCAAGTTTGAACCTGATGAAAGGAGGAAAATCTCTTATATGTATCGCTTCGTCCGCCATGTCTATCACTTTTTACTATATATTATTATTTTACTTTAATAAATGTAAAAAGGTTTTCATGGTATAAAAATAGAAAAGTTTATAAACTCCTCCGGCTCTTAACTGACCATGCACGTAGAAGATTCGAGAACAGAAATCCTCGACTGTTTGAAACGACAGGATTCTTCTGTTAATGAATTGAGTTCAAAATTGGGGATTTCTTCCACTGCAACGAGGCAACATTTGGCTATTTTGGAGCGGGATGGGCTGATAAAGAGGACGGCGGTTAAGGAAAAAACGGGGAGACCGAAGATTTTTTATTCGCTCACCGAGAAAGCGGAGAAATTCTTTCCGAAAGCATATTCTGACTTCTTCAAATGGATTATCGAAGATATTATTGAAAGCGAAGGGTCAGAAAGGGTGAGAGAGATGATGGCACGATTGGGAGCGAAACAGGCATCTTATTACAAAGGAAGACTGAACGGGGATGGGGATGTGGAGTCCGTGGTGGAATTATTGAACGAACTGGGGACTTTGGCAGAGATGGAGCGAGAGGACGGTAAAATAATTATAAAAGAATACAATTGCCTCGTCTATGAAGTTGCCATGGAGTTCGGTGAGCTCGTGTGTGAGTTTGATCTGAACTTCATCGGTGGTTTGCTCAATTCAAGAGTTGAGTTAAAGACCTGTCGGGCAAAAGGGGATGGGTTCTGCTCCTTTGTCTTTGAAGTATAGTCCTCGCTCTAATTTGCAAAGGGTGATGTGAAAAAAGTATTCTTTAGAAAAAGGGTTTAAGAACACGCTCTATTTTTTCCTTCACCTTTTCACCTGGTATTATCTCCTCACCTTCTATCTTTCGTAATAAAGATTGCTTTTCATTTATTCTTTTTGCGAGCTCTGCTTGTGTTATACCTGCTTTTTCCCTTGCTTTTTTTATCTTTTTCCCGTAATTCTCCTCAATTTCCATTCCCTCTTCTATCTCGTGGTCCATCTGCTCGTATAATTTTCTTTTAGCCTTGGCGAGCAGCACTGGTTCACCACTTATTTTTGCCTTTGCTTTTTTATCCGCCACTACAACTGTTCCGTGTCGTGCACACGCTTTACATACTCTTAGCTCTGAGACGCCTATTGCTATGTATTGCACCTTACCTTTTATTTCCGCACCACAAATCTCACACTCCGACATTTTATTTCCGTTTATTTTATATATTATGAAGTAGAAAAGTAAAGTAGTGGAGTTAAAATGAAAGCAAGCAGTAGCGGTGCGTTGTCTGGCGATGAATATTCAAGATACCTGCGGGACAGGTTAAAGCAGTTGGAGGAGGCAAATCAGGGGCTGAGGGGGAGAATGGAGAAGACAGAGCGAGAAAGGAGATATTACGAGGAGATGCGAATTCGATACGAGCGGGAGATACGGAAGCTAAGGACAGAACTGGAAAAGTTGCGAGCAGCGCCGTTGATAATAGGAACTGTTGTAGAGGTAATAGACGATAAAAAGATGGTAGTGAGGAGCAGCACAGGACCTCGATTCGTTGTAAATTACTCGCAGTTTATAGACCCGAAAGACGCCGTTCCCGGCGCACAAGTCGGACTGAATCAACAATCGCTGGCTGTGGTAAGCGTGCTTCCTTCTGCAAAAGACCCTTCTGTCTATGGTATGGAAGTAATAGAATCACCGGATGTGAGCTATGAAGTGATAGGAGGGTTGAATGAGCAGATAGAAGAGATAAGGGAAGTAGTTGAGCTGCCACTGACAAACCCGGAGAGGTTTAAGCGCGTAGGTGTGGTGCCACCAAAGGGTGTTCTTCTGGTTGGCGTGCCGGGCACCGGGAAGACATTGCTTGCAAAAGCCGTTGCAAAACGCACGTCCGCTACTTTTATACGAATCGTTGGCTCTGAATTAGTGCAGAAATACATAGGTGAGGGTGCGAGGATGGTGAGAGAGCTTTTTGAACTGGCAAAGGAAAAGGCTCCATCCATTTTGTTTATTGACGAGATAGATGCGATAGCAGCACGGAGAGTAGAGGATGGCACCTCGGGAGAGCGAGAAGTGCAGCGAACGATGATGCAACTTTTAGCAGAGATAGATGGGTTCGATCAAAGGGGAGACGTGAGGATAATAGGGGCAACGAACCGCCCTGATATTCTCGATCCTGCTTTGCTCCGCCCTGGAAGATTTGACCGCGTCATAGAAATACCGATACCTGATAAGGAAGGGAGGAAAGATATATTTCAAATCCATATATCCGAGATGAAGTTGAAGAAGGACGTGGAGTTAGATACTTTAGTGGCACTTACGGAAAATGCCACTGGTGCTGATATAAAGGCAATATCCATCGAAGCGGGCATGTTCGCAGTAAAAGGGAATAAGAAAGCAATAGGAATGGAAGAATTCGAGCACGCAATAAAGAAGGTAATGGCAAATGAGCAGAGGTTCTCTATAAACACTAAGGAGATGGGCGTGATGTTCGCCTAAGAAACTTTTTTCTTGGTGCAGAGGTTTTTTTTTAGAAAGAAGGTGCGTTTAATAGAAGAAGCGAAGAGGAAAACGATACATATCTGCGGAGTCGCAATTCCCGTGCTTTATTACTTTTTACAAAAGGATTTAGTCGTTCTCGGCTTCGTTTTTTCCTTTATTATTATCGTCGTCATTGAATGGCTACGATTTCGTGGTGTGGTTTCATTGCCTTTTCTCAGGGAGAAAGAGAATAGGGAAATCGGTGCGTATGTGTTTTTTGTTATAGGTGCATTCATAAGCATTTTAATCTTCGAGAAGAGCATTGCCATAGCATCAATCTTAATGCTGGCGATAGGAGATGCCGCTTCTGCTCTGGCGGGAGTAGTGAAGAGCAGTGATGGCAATGAAACAGAAATGTATGAGAAGAGAATGAAGCCACCGGAAGTGATGCTGGTTATGTTCATTGTTTCATTTATAATAGGATGTCTGGTTCTTCACTCGTTACCAGTGGCGGTTTTCGGTGCGATTGGCGCAGTAATAGCAGATGGAGTGCCCTTGCGAGTTCACAGCGTAATAATAGACGATAATCTTACGATACCGCTGTTTTCAGGTGCTTTGATGAGTTTTTGTTCGATTTGGTGGTTTGTTTAAATTTGAGAAAGTTCAAATTTCCACCCCTTCTTTTCCATGTATCCATACGCCCGCTCAATTGCGTTAGTTTCGGCATCCTTTTTACTATTAAACCATGTATCGCTTTTTACTCCTTTTAGTTCGACACATTCTCCCGTTTGAGTGTCTTTAATCGAGCACTTTTCTATTTTCCAACGTTTCTGGTGGTCCTCTCCAGTTGAACTATACTCGAAATCTATTTCCGGGTTGCAGCGATATATTTCCCTGAACTTATTCTCAAACTTGTTTCTAACGGGAAGAAAGTCTCCCCCGCTCGACATTTCTTCTCTTATTCGCTCAAAGATGTCAAATTTAAGTAGGAACTTTTTTACTTCCTTGGTTCTGATAGACTCCTCGCTGTCAAGATATATTGCACCGCAAATAGCCTCGAAAACGTCTGCGATAACCTTTTCACTTATAGTTTCTTTCTTCTCACCGGCTCTGATATAATTTCTGAGACCTATTTTCTCCCCGTAATCAGCAAATCGCTCATTATTTTCAAACTCGGACTTCAGAGGGGTCATTTTCCCTTCATCGAGAGATTCTGACACAAAAAGTTCTTCTGCTAATATCAGTTTGATTACACTGTCTCCGAAGAATTCAAGTCTTTGATAATTTAAGGAATCGGGTTCGGTAGAATATGAACCCGTGGTTATCGCTTCTTCCAAAAGTGCGATATTCTTAAACTGGTGCCCTATCAAGCCTTCTAATTCCGTGAGTTCGACCTTTATATTTTCGGTTCTCGAGGTTTTTTCCATTCTTCCAACTCAATTTTATCCTATCAAATCTGTTTTGATGTATCTATTATTATTTCTGCATATTTATTCTGGAACTCAAAAAAAAATCCGCTAAATCAACCTCTGGTATTGTCTCGTTACTGAATTTTGAAACGAATTTTAATGCTTTCACCTTACCTCCTTCCTTAAAGAAAATACGAGCATTCGCCGTTAGAGAAATCAAGCCATAAATTAATTCATCGGCACTGTATCCGTTAAGATTCTCTTCAAACAACTTATTTGACTTTTCAAAATATTTCTTTATGGCTGCGTCTGCTACATCCGGGAAGCTCAGTGCGTCCATGTCTTTTTTAAGTTCAGCAATGTCATAATCCTCTGCTTTAGCGATTTCAACGTAATATGCAGCAAAAGGAAAACCAAAACACCATATCGGTGCATTAAAAATATCATTCCAGAAATGTGAAACAATGCATAAAGCAATTGCTGTTTTATCATCGTTTCTTAAACCATGCTCTTGTCCAACCTGAAAGATTCTATCAAGAACGCTAAATCTATGGTACTTATAGCGGTGTAAAAAATTGGAATCATAATCAGGAACGCCCGCCCAATCAGTAAATTCCGTGTTAAGACCGCTTTTTAATAATAATGCTTTTCCTAAATTCACGTGTGTGTACCGATCCATTTATATCTTTTACCTAAGACATGGGAAATATATAATACAGAAATCGCAATTAAAGTTTTCTTTTTACCACTCTTCCACTATCAATCCTTCGATCCTTTTGAAATGTGCTACGTCTACGGTTAAGAGCGTTAGATCGTGTACAAGTGCTGTAGCTGCAATGTAGGTGTCATTGATGCCAATTTCTTCACCTTTAGATATTAATGCTGTTCCAATTTTCGCTGCTCTTACTGCAATTTCTGGCGTTATTGAGAGAGAAGAGAACCTCAAAAGCAATATTTCAGCTTTTTTCACGGCTTCGTTGTATTTTCTTGAGCCAATTTCGTATTTCCGAAATATTCCCCAATAAAACTCGTAGAGTGAAACGGCGGAAATAGCGTGCTTTCCTTCCGTGTCCAACTCTTTTGCTTTTTCCAGCACCGCTTTGCCACCGATATCAATATCAATTAACACGCTTGTGTCTAACAGCTTCATTTTATACCCGTTCTTTACCGAGTTTCCTTAGTGTTAAATTGCTTGCCTTTTTCAACTCAAGTTTCACTTCATCCCAGTCCTCCCTTGAAAGTATCTGAGTGCCCACAACTTCTTCTATGCACAGATTTTTTGTTGAAAGACGCAATATAACATCGCTTAAGCTCTCCTTCTCCTTTTTCTCCATTAAAAGCGCTTTGTACACATCCGCCGTAATCGAAATTTTTATTTCCCCCATTATTCATCATCTATATTTATGCTACAACACAATAAAAAGATAATCGTGTATTCACAAAGGGATTTAAAAAATAGAGGAAGAGGACTTGCCAATGTCCTCAGAGTGCTGCGTTTATTCCTTTCACTGAAATGACTTCAGGTTTTAGGATTACCTTAACACATCATAAAGCCTTAGATGGTACTTTCCCAGTTTACCACCGAAATTACCTGCCGTTATTTTCACCACCCCGGGGACTTTCACCGCCGCTTTTATTCCTGCACTCATTGCTTCACTAACCGCCTCTTCATTAAGTCCATTTATCACCACTTCAAAAACGCCATTTACGTTCGCAGGCAGCTCAGACCCTTCTATTTTGTCTTTTAGCGTGGGACAGAACTTCTCATTTATCGTTGCATGCATGAACTTGTATTTCTGAGAGCCCGGCTTCGAGCCTGATGCGACAACGCCACCCGTAAAAGGAGTTATCGTGCCTTCCACCTGCCTTATGGCAGAAACAGCATCCTCAGTCGCGGTCAGCGCAGACATCTGGTCCTTCGCAAGGATAAATAAATTCCCACCGGCAACACCCGCTTTTGCGCATAAATTCTTCTCTATCACGAATTCGCCGCCCATTATCGGAGTCCTCGACACCGCTCTGCCGTAAAGTTCCTCCTCCGATTCGAACCCGTCACCAAAGAATTTTAGCTTGAAGCCCGTATTGAACTCCTTCTCGCTTTCTTCCTTCTTTAAGGCATTAAAAGCCGCTGCTGTCGGACAGGTGAGAACGCATTGCCCTATCCTCGCAAGCAATTGCTCCTCCAATGCCTTATAGCCGAACGTGCAGATGATTACATAAACACCCGGTCTTCCATCCGGAGTCTCCTCACGAGGTGCTATTTTATCTATCCCCGCCTCTGCAGGGCACATTATTACGGAAGTGCCAAAACCCGTCGTCTCTTTCGCCGCTTCCATCGCCCATTTCTCGTTCACCGCGGTTATCAACACTCGTGCAACCTTTATCGGGAACGCCTCTGCAAATGTATCTTCTATCTCTACTCCTTCCAATTCCATTTTTATTTCACCTTGAAAAAGGAAGATAGCACCATAGTAATAAAAGTTTCTATTTTTTCTCTTCCTTTCAAGACAGAGTTAGGCTACTTATCTATCCACCTCTGCCTGCATCTTCGAATTTTTATCCACACGAAGAAAAACGCCGATTTCGCGTAGATATTCAGCCGAGAAGCCTTTACCGTGAATCAATAACTCTATAAAGTCCTCTACTTCGTCTATATCCACACTGATAAAAAAGGAATCGTAAACTGCAAGGCTCAAATTCCTCCGCTTCGCAGTTTCTATATGCTCCGAACAGCTAATTCCATAATAAGAAACAGAGAAGTCAGAAGGTCTGCGCAAGAACAAAGCGTTTGTGCCTCCTTTTCTACCCGGTGCTATTACCACATCCTCCTCATGCTCGATGAGTTCATTTATGCTTTCGGACATTGCCAGCGGAATATCAGCCATTATTATCAGCACCGGCTCGTTTTCCTCCTTTATCACTTCGTTTAGCACCTCGTTCAGCCCTCTCTCATCCTCTCTAACCGTCAGCTTTAACTTCAAGTCTGACTTCAATTCTTCTATCATTTCTCCCCCGGAGGAGCATGTTGAAATTATCTCCACTTCTTCTATCTCCGATTCTGATAACGCAACTAAAACATCCCTTAGCATTCTTATGGCGAGTTCTTCTCTCTCCTTTTCGTTTAAAAAATCGCCCAATCTTGATTTTGCTCCTTCCTTCTTAAACGGTATAATCGCCTTCATTTTTGCAATTTATTTCAACCATTTGTAAAAAATATTTCGATATAAGATACACTTTTATATCAATGTCAATTTCTTATCTTTTATAACAGATTTGTTCGCTGTATGCATACATGAGGTAGGATATGATATTGAACGATGAATTCGGCTTTAAGCTTTTAAAGAAGAAAATATTGGATAGAACGGGTGTAGATTGCAGTAAATACAAGGATAACTACTTAAAGCGAAGAATAGCTCTGAGGATGAAAGCAATAGGTGTTGATTCCTCTTACAACGAATACTACCGTTTTTTAGAAAAAAACCCCTCCGAATACGATACTCTTCTGGACGGAATAACAATAAACGTCACGGAATTTTTCAGGGACGTGGATACGTTTAATGCCTTCAAAAACGAGGTGATACCACAACTGCTCGCCGAGAAGACAAAGCGAAAAAGCAAGATATTGAGGGTATGGAGTGCGGGATGTTCCATCGGTGAAGAGCCATATACGATAGGCATTATTCTACACGAAAAACTTGGTCCGGCGCTAAATGACTTCATTATTTCGATACAAGCGACGGATATTGACAGAAAAGCACTAAGTGCCGCCAAAGCGGGTATTTATGATGCCGATGCGCTGAAAAAAATTGATAAATCTCGCGTATCTAAATATTTTGATGCGGTGGATGGGAACGACAAATACCGCATAAAGGACAAAGTGAAGCATCTTGTGAGGTTCCAGCAACACGACCTTATATCGGGCAAGAAGTTCTCGCACTTTGACCTCATCTTTTGCAGGAACGTCATGATATACTTCGGAAGGGAGCTTCAACGCACGTTGCTTCTCGACTTTTACGATGCATTGAACGACGGAGGCTACTTGATCATAGGCAGGACCGAGACAATGACCGGAGAAGCGAAAGATAAATTTGTGTGCATTAATACAAGAGAAAGAATATATAAGAAAACTTCAAAAAATTCATAGAAAATCCAAAATCACAATACAAACTTTTATATATAAATAATTTACAAATATAATTAAAAAAAATAAGTAAAATGGCAAATGATTCCCAGCATCAGGATTCGAAGTCAAAACTGATACGGGTTTTGCATGTGGATGATGAGGTGAGAGTGCTCGAGATAACCAGATTGTATCTACAAAATAAGGGCTATAATTGTTTCAAAATCACACCGGTATTATCCGCGGAGCAGGCAATGGAAATATTGGAAGAGGAAAATTTTGACGTCATTGTTGCTGATTACAAGATGCCGGGAATGAGTGGGCTCGAATTTCTGGAGGTGCTGAGGAAGAAAGGAAACGACATTCCTTTTATCATCCTCACCGGGAAAGGAGCAGAGAATGTGGCGATGGAAGCATTAAATAAAGGGGCGTGCAGATATATCACCAAGAAGGTTGGCAATCCAAATGTTCTATTCGATACGCTGGGACAATATATCCTGGAGGTGGTACAGGAGAGGAAAGAAGAAAAGGAAAGAGAGGAAATTATAAAAGAGGCGGAGGCGAGGGGTAAGGAACACCCCCTAATTCTGGCGTTGAAGGATAATGATTGGAATGTTCGGATGTGTGCGGCAGAGGCTCTTGGTAAGATAGGAGATACACGAGCAATTGATCCTCTTATTCACACTTTGAAAGAGGAGGAGGAGGACGTTCGGGAGAGTGCGGCAGAGGCTCTTGGTAAGATAGGAAGTACAAAAGCAATTGATCCTCTTATTCAAACGTTGAAAGATAAAAAGGGGAACGTTCGGGAGAGTGCGGCAGAGGCTCTTGGTAAGATAGGAGAACCAGCAGTTGAACCTCTTATTCATGCCATGGATGATGAGGAGGAGAATGTTCGGTTGGGTGCGGCATGGGCTCTTGGAGAGCTAAGAGATGGAAGAGCAGTTGAACCTCTTATTTCTGCTTTAATAGATGAGAATTTAGATATTCAGTGGAGTGTGACAGAGGCACTCATAAAGATAGGAGATGAAAGAGCCGTTGAACCTCTCATTCACGCATTGAAAGATGAGGAGGAGAGTGTTCGGTGGTGTGCGGTGGAGGCTCTTGGAGAGCTAAGAGATGGAAGAGCAGTTGAACCTCTCATTCACGCATTGAAAGATATAAAGGGGGACGTTCGGAAAAGTGCAGCAGAAGCTCTTGGTAAAATAGAAGATAAAAAAGCTGTTGAACCTCTTATTTCTGCTTTTACAGATAGAAAGGAGGACGTTCGGTTGTGTGCGACAGAAGCCCTTGCTAAGATAGGGGAACCAGCAATTGAACCCCTTATTTCTGCTTTGAGAGACAGGGATACGAATATTCAGAAGGGATCTGCCGGGGCTCTTGGAGAGCTAAGAGATAAAAGAGCCGTTGAACCTCTCATTCAAGCATCAAAAGTCGAGAATGAGGATGTTAGAAAAGCGGCTGAAAATGCCTTAGATAAGATTCAGCGAAGCAAAGAAGAATTGCATGAAGAAGAGAGTGAGTCAGACCTTGCAAAGAAGAAGATGATGGCACGAAATATGGCTCTTGAGCATCTGCGTTTACAAAAGACGGGTACTACGCATCCGGATTTACAAAAGACTACGCATCTGGAGAAAGAAGTAAGAAGAGAAGAAGTAGAAGTGAAGTTGAGCCCAAAACAGATTATGGATATAAGAGATTTGCATTCAAGGGGTTACAGGGATTCAGACATTGCAAAGAGGATGGGTATTCCCCGGAAGAGTGTGACTAAACATCTGGTGGACGAGAGAGTGAGGAAATTAGAAGAAGCCTATACGCAATCACGTAGAATAAGAACTTGACCCTTTTAGCTTGGCTCTATAGTTTCTCTAATAGCACGAAGCAGTTCGGTTAAGGCGTAAGGTTTCTGTAGGAATCGAAATCCTCTTTTGCGTATGACGGACCCGTGCGATTTTGAATCTACGTAGCCACTGCTCAGCAGGACCGGGAGTTCGGGTTTGCGAGAAAGGAGTTGGTCAACCAGTTGAAGACCGCTTTTATCGGGTAGGACCACGTCAATGAAGGCCATGTGGAACTTCCCCTTTTCGCTCTCAAAGATGTCCAGCGCCTCTTCCGCACTTGCAGCCTCAAATACAGTGTAGCCGTTTTCACGAAGCATCATCGTGATAACCTCGCGGACTTTTTCTTCATCCTCCACCACCAGAATCCGTTCGCCACTGCCCTGAAGTTCCTGCAACAAAATCTTCTCTTTTGTTTCATCTTTTTGCATTACGGAAAAAGCAGGCAGGTAGAACTTGAGCGTTGAGCCTTGCCCGGGCTCACTGTAAACATTTATCCATCCCCCGTGCTCTTTGACAATACCATAGACAACGGACAGTCCAAGTCCGGTACCCGCGCCAGCATCCTTGGTGCTAAAAAAAGGTTCAAAGATGCGCTGAATGGTTTTTTTATCCATGCCGACACCAGTGTCTGCAACAGAGAGAGAAACAAATTTGCCGGGTCGCGCTTCGGGGATAACGCGGCAGAGGTCTTCGTCCAGGGTCACGTTTTCGGTCTTGATAGAGAGATTCCCGCCGTTGGTCATGGACATGGCATCTCTGGCATTTACCACCAGATTCATAATCACGTGCTCAATATTTCCTTCATCAGCCCGGACCATCCAGAGGTCTGGCTCCAGGTCAGTGTTGACGGCAATGTTCTCACCGATGAGGCGGTTGAGCATCTTTAGCAAGTCATCAACCGCCCCGTTGATATTGAGCGAGGTAAGCTTCATTGTCTGCTTGCGGCTGAAAAGAAGCAACTTACTTATGAGGTCAGCCACAGACGTACAGGTAAGATATATCTCCTTCAGATACCCATGCAAAGGGTCTGTCTCATCAACTTTCATCATCAACATATTGGTATACCCCTGAATAACTAACAGCATATTGTTGAAGTCATGGGCAATCCCGGCAGTCAATCTACCAATAGCTTCCAGCTTCTGCGCCTGGAGTAGCTGTGCTTGCATCGTTTCTCGCTCCTCCTCTGCCCATTTGCGCTCGGTGATGTCACGGAAAACTCGGACGCCACCAACGATGTCCCCTTTGTCATCTCTAATTGGCGCACAGCTATCCTCAATAGGCGTTTTCATTCCGTCTTTAGCTATTAATAAAGCACGATTCGTCAGATCAGCGGCAATGCCTTCCTGGATTGCCTTCTTTACGGGATCCTCGACCTGTTTACCTGTTTCTTCGTTTATAACGTTGAAGATTTCTTTCAGTGGCTTCCCGACAGCCTCTTCCTGCTTCCAGCCGGTCAAGGACTGGGCAACAAGATTCATAAATATCACATAACCCTTTGTGTCCGTGGCAATCACTGCATCGCCGATACTCTGGAGTGTTATGGAAAGCCACTTTTCGCTCTCTTTTAATTTCTTCTCCATCCCATATTTGTAGAGAGCCATCTCAATGGCGGTATATACTTCCCTATCTTCGAAGGGTTTGATAATATATCCAAAAGGCTCAGTTATTTTTGCCCGCTTCAACCTTTTTTCATCTGTATGCGCAGTGAGATATATAATAGGGGTATTGAAACGTGAGTGTATTTGGTTAGCTGGTAAGGCTCAATACATCGTTCAGTATTTCATTTGCAAATAAAGGTTCAATACATCGGTAAGTCTTTTGATATAAGTTCCATTTAACGCATCCTTTGTGATGCGTTATGAATATTGAGGAACAGGAGCGGATTGATGCCGTAAATCGGTATATTATAGGTGATAAACCGTCAAATA
>JAUVZJ010000029.1 GCA_030602585.1 Candidatus Methanophagales archaeon
GAGCTATTTGAAATGGCAAAAAAAGGTGGTGTTTACAGATACGAACAAGATAGTGGAGAAGGTATCACTTCCGGAGATTGAGGCAAAGGAAATCATGGAAAAACTGGAAAGCGTAAACTTTTTATAGTCTGAAATTCAGGATGCAATAAAGGGGCAAGATGTCTTGGCGCCAGAATCTTCACAAAATACTCCCAAACTGCATCATAATCCTCTTCTTGTGATTTCTCTTTGTATAGAAAGTCCCGAAAGCCCATATTAACCATTTCCATCAAATATTTCCTCGGAGTAGAATGGATATCTCCAAAGGATTTAATCATTCCAGTCTCCTTATGCCCTAAAGGATATTCATGAAGCCAATATCCTCCAAAACATTCATCTCCCCCATCTCCAGTAACGATTATATTACTGAATGCTTTAGCAAAACGGCAAAGGATATATACATTTACATCACCCTTAAAATCGTATCGCTTGACTTTATTATATTCGTCAAGAAACTTGCTATATCCCTCATCGGAAAGAATTATCTCATTATGTTCTGTCTCAAATAACTCGGCGATTTTACGAGCAAAAAGCACGTCTGGATAATCCTTTGATTTAGCCAGCGTAAATGTTGCGATTGGTACTTGAGGATATACCTTGCGGAGAAGTGCCAGAACAAGGGAAGAATCAATACCTCCTGAGAGTAAAAACGATAATGGAACTTCGGGAATTTCTCTTATATTCCGAATTATTATTTTTTCTAACTCTCTAACCAATTTCTCTTCCCCCACTTAAAAAACTATATCCCCTAATAAGAGCGTATAGAGCCCAACTACTCCCTACCTCAATATAATGGTAAGGCCAGAGTCCGTTTGGGAGTTGTTTTTCTTTAAGCCATTCCAAACCATTCCATAAAACTTTTTGGGGGACGTTATCAGGATACTGGAGAAGTCCATCCATAGTAATACCTGTGCACCAGGGGTCGCTTCCCACAGAATGACCTTTCCACGGGCCCCACCCAAAATCATCGTTTTGCTGTGCCGCTAACCATTGTATTGTCTGGGAAATAAGTTGAGAATCTGTTGGCTGATAGTTATTTCTCTTGAAAGCCATGAGCGTGAATGCGCCCTTATACGTTAATCCCGGGGCAATCTCCAATTCCTGTCTCCATTTCATTTCTAACCATTTTAAGCTGGATTTCGATGCTAATTGTGGAAGAAAGTAAAGCATTTGACCCGTTACTGTGATTCTTCCTATATCTCGCTCTGTTTGTCCCCAACTGCCATCATCATGCCTTTGTTCCGTTAACCAGATTAAAGCGGACTTTACCGATTCAGGGTAATCCCCATATACTTCAAGAAAGGATGCACACCACATCGTATCAAGTACCCCCAACCATCCCCCATCGTTTTTTTGCTCTGAGACACATCTCTCAGCTAACAGTTGAAAGATTGAATTATTTCGATTTAACCCACTTTGGGATAAAAGCACGGCAACTCGACATACTCGTTCTAACTCAATTCCTTTGACTGAAAATTCTTGTATTATGTGAAGTAAAGCGCCCAATCCTTTTTGGATTGACCCCGGATTTTCTTTAATGTTATCTTCTGGCGCTACTAATAATGGGCTGGCATTATCTGCATTAATAGTCATATCCTTACCAACCGATTCATCTGCAACCATGACATGAACTACACTGAACGCAGAAGCGTCCACCATTAATTTTTTCCAATATTTGTTGGGGAAAAACCATCCCTGGTTGCTCTTCGAACAAAGGCTTTTCATACTCTATTTTCCTTTCCTTATTTTTATCAGATCGCCCATCTTTCATATTCATCTACCTTTATTTATTTGTATAAACTTAATTATAATAAACTTAACTATATTAAAACATTTCGTTTTTTTAGAGTCTCAACTATTTCCTTAAAATCATTGGAAACTTTTTCTGGATCCTCATCAGGATATCTCGAAAGAAACTTCTGAAGAATTTCAGAGGTTGAAGTTTTTCCATCAAAGCATGATAAGATAAAGAAAGATGTCTCGTTAAGATTGAAGCAAGTTCCTTCTTGTACGTCAAATAGCCAAAACAATCCATCATTAACATCTAACTTATAGAGCACGTATTGTTCAGCAATTCGCAGGATTTCCGACTCTTTCACCTCCAACATTGTGGGTCCTCCGCTAAATAATCTCCCGTTACAGCATATGCCATCGCTCGGCACCCGCCACACCGCGGGACAAACTCGCAACCATTACATTTTCCCTTCAAGCTTTTTTTGTTACGTATTTTCCAAAGCAAATCGGAAGTGTACCAAATTTTAAAAATACTATCGCTTTTAAGGTTCCCAATAGGAATAGGTAATCTCCTGCAAGGTAGCACAGTTGCATCTGGAAGTACACAAAGACTATCCACACCTATCGAGCATGCCGCTCCTACCTCCTTTTGAAGTGGTGTCTGTGCATCCATCTCGGCTCTTTTAGAGTCCGTTAAAACCCATAAGGTTCGGAACTTGAGAATAGCCAAAGAAGAACCTTTTGAATATTCTTCGTCAGAGCGTTCTACTATATGTTTATATACCTTCGACAAATCCGTTGGAGTTAAGAGCATATCCTTCATAGATTTTCCAGTCCCTGTGGGTATTAACCTCTCAAAAGTAAGAACATCCACATTATTATTAAGTGCGAGGTCGATGATATGTGGTGCCTCATCCATATTATTTTTATGTAAAGTGACCATCCATCTTACAGGTATCTCCACATCTTTTAAAAGATTTGTATTTTCTATAACTTTGTCAAATACACCTTTACCTCTTATTTCATCATTTTTTTCTCTTCTGCCTTCGAGAGACATTTGAATATAATAAATCTTGGTAATATCTTTCAGAGAGTTAACATGCTCTTTTATAAGCGTACCATTTGTAAGAATGCCTATTTTTTTAATTGCGGGTTGTTGCTCTAAATAATGTAGTAAATCGAATAAATCCTTTCTAATAAACGGTTCTCCTCCCGTGATTGCTATCCGACCCTCCTTCTTCCAAACGGTGAGAGCATGATTAATTTTATCGGCTATTGATTTTAATTCTTCAAATGAGAGTTCTGAGGAATAAGAATAATCGCTTTGATAACAATGGCTACACTTCAAGTTGCACCTATCAGTTATATGCCATTGAAAATAAAAGTCATTGTGAGATGTATTATTTTGTTGCATTTTCCACCACCTTTATCTCCTCTTCAGTCAGCCCATACAAATCATAAACCAGTTTATCAATCTGTGCATCAACAATATTTATCTGCCGTTCGTAAAGCTCTTTATCTCTTTCCATTTTTGCATCGCGGTATTTTTTCTGGAGTTCGAGCATGTTGTCCACCAAAGCTACAAGTTTATCGTGCTGGGCTACTTCCTCTGGATCGTCAAAGTTGATGGTGCAGATTGGGAGTTGATCGATGAATTTTTTACCGTACGAATATGCTGTTTGGTAACATCTGAGCGATATTTTGTGGTGATACCAATTCAATAATTTTGAGTTTAAAAGACCAAGAATATATTTGTATTCACTTTCATCTTCCAACTGAATCCCATAAACACCTGCATTTCCACCACCTACAAAATAAAAT
Source organism: Candidatus Methanophagales archaeon (assembly GCA_030602585.1). GTDB lineage: Archaea > Halobacteriota > Syntropharchaeia > Alkanophagales > Methanospirareceae > JAFNKG01. Next base: position 3,595 of record JAUVZJ010000029.1, read on the forward strand.
TTTCCTTCATCATCCAGAGTAAAAGAATTAAAACTACTCAAAACGGTGGTCATCATTTTATTCTTATAAAACATAGTAAGATTTTGACTTCTTCCAAAAGCATACCATTCATATTTTAGTTTTCCGCCATCTCTTTTCAAAAGTTTTGGCCTGCATTCTAATAAATAACTCCAGATATTTGGATAGCGGGATTTCATCTCATTTTCAGGTATCAAAACCGCATTATCATTTATGATCTTATAAGGAAATATTAGAACATCACTGAATTGAGGTTTAACATAAGGTGAAATATCAGCACCTCTCAAAACAGGGAGAATTATTTCCTTTTCTAAGAGATATTCCTTCTTGGTGTGCTTTGACTGTACTTTATAATATTCACCATCTTCGCATAGCAGCCTTACAACAAAAACTGGGTCTGCACTTGTTTGAAGTCCTACAAAAATTTTTAGCCCCAGTTCTCCAAGCTTCTTATTCTCGTTTAGCCGATTGAACAAACGAACTTCATTGTCCAAAATAAAATTCCAATAATCCATCTGAAGATCCCCTTTGCTAACTAAGCCGACTTCGTAGTCCTCTTCTGTTTTCAGTTCAGTATTTGAAATAAAAGATGAAAGGAGATTTGTAAGATCGTTTTGTCCAATCTTAGGGTTCTTCACTCTCAAGTATTGCACATCACGCCCAAAATTATCCTTTTGTAATTTGATAATGCAGGTATTAATGCTCGCTTTGTCAAATACATAGAACCCATCAAAGTCGAAAATATTGCTTAAAGATTTATCTTTCGCTAAGAAATTGCGCAATCCCTCACCGTAATCTGTCTTGAAAAAACGATGTGGTAAAATGAATGATAGAACGCCTTTTTCATTAAGTAGATTAAAACCTTTTTCAACAAACAAGCAATAAATATCGTAATTACCAATTGCTGTCCTGTATCCACGGAAATAGCTCATTTGTTGTTTATCTAAATTTTGTATCCTCACATACGGTGGATTCCCAACCACACAATCAAACCCACCGCGCTTCATAATCCGTCCAAACCCCTTCACATCGTCATCCCAATCAAACACATTAACCCGCCTCATCTCCGTTTCATCAAAAAGAGTTGCCTGCTGTGTATCGTAAAAATCCGGTCCGATAAGCGAATTCCCGCACTTGATATTATCCTCAAGACTTGGCAGCACACCATCCAGCCCTAATTTCACCTGCTGGTCAATGCTCTCGCGGCTTTCGTGCTCAAGCACCTTCAACAGCAAACTCAATTTCGTCACCTCCACCGCCTGCGGGTCAATATCAACGCCAAATATATTATTCAAAAGAATCCGCTTCTTCTCTGCCGTGCTCAAATACCATTCGTTCTCGCGGACCTGAAAAACTGCCTCCTTATGCTTCTTCGGCTTGTTGCTCGTGTACCAGTCCAGATGGTACTTCAGCAGATACGTATATGCACCAATAAGAAAACTTCCAGAACCACATGCGGGGTCCAGTATCCTTATTTCCGCAATTTCTTCCGGTGTCTTCCCCTCTACCAGTTTACCAACCGTGTTCCTGACAATATAATCAACGATATACTGAGGCGTGTAATACACACCACCTGCCTTTTTAACCTCCGGCTTCGTCTCCACTTTTGCTTGATGCCCTGCCGTCAGCCTGATGACCTTACCCAGAAACTGCTCGTAAACGTTGCCTAAGATTTCAACACCGAGCACTGAAAACTCGTATGGCGACTTTGGATAATACAGACTCTGAATAATCGTTTTCAAGACGCGGTCATCAATGCTCAAGGTGGGCGTTATATTATCGGCGTCAAAATCAAATATACCACTGTTGTATTTGGATTCAGCGAGTTTAAAATGGTTCAGCAAGTGCATGTAAACGTCAGTGGATTCGGCTTTCGTTTGCAATTGTCCATGAGGTTCGATTCCCCGGTCTTCGCAAATCCGTAAGAAGATAATCCGGTCTATTATCTTCTGCACTGCATAGTTTAACTCGTAGATAGACACATTGGGATTGCGAAGCGCGATATTTTTAGCAAGCATGTCTCGCCAGGACTCGATTTCATTCAAAAATTCATCATCAACTTCTTGGGTTCCTCGTTTCTTTTCGGTCGTTTCTGCAAATCTATCAAAATATCCCTGGACGACAGCATCATAGGAAAACTTACTCGCTATTTCATCCCATTGCTCGATATAATCCTTATAGGTCAGATACATGACCCTACCGGTGCCTGCTTTGTCCTCTTTTTTGGGACGTGTTCGTGATTCATAGACTGCAAACTCTTCAAAATCCGTCAATATTGATAACGGTAGTTTTGCACTCCACGCGTATCTCCTCAATTGAAATGCTGGGTGAACGTCTTTTTTAATGTCAACAGAAGGTTTTTTCGCCTCAACAAAGAACATACGCTTTCCCGTTAGAGTAAAACAATAATCTGGTGCTTTTGTTCCACCAGCAATTTTTATCGAATCTTCAAATATCACATCTCTATGTTGGGGTGCAGCGTTCCTTTCATTATAGACATCCCAACCAAGAGCCTTAAAGAATTTATTCAAAAAATCGTGCTTTAATTGTTCCTCTTTATACGTTGGGCTTTTGTATGCCCTTAGATTTGTTTCAAATTGTTCCACCAATTCCCTAATTATCTTTGGTGCCTTTGTCAACGCTTATTTCCACCCCCTCCTTTGAAACTCCACAAACTCCTTAAACTTATTCTTCAGTATAATAACCTTCGTATCCCCTCCTTCTATCTGCCTTATCATAACAAACTTCCCACATCTATTTCTACATATCCCCTATAATTAAAATTTAGCGTTATTTCCAATCATTTCTTCGTACAATTGACCGGATTATTTTACCTCTAACGCTGAATCATTTTAAGCATGATGGCTTTAACCTGCCAGAGAGACCTTGAACTGAGGTTTATATGACCATAACCCCCTCCGTAACTCAACTCAACATATAATCCCAAAACCTATTAATTGACAGAACGATAATAACATACGATAATCGAAGACCTTATATTAGCTTCATTCACACTACGCTTCGACTTTACTTGCTCATATAACTCGCCATCCATAGTCATAAGCGGCACCTTTTCACTTTCTGAAGCGGCTGTGAAATGAGAATCATAAATAGTAATTTTATATGGGAGCATTTTGAACGACCACTTATGCAATATAATGAATTTCTCGAAAAGCTGAGGAAAATAAAGGAAATGGGGTTCGTAAAAACTCATAGAACAGGGGATATGGGTATTGGAAAAACTTTGGAAGATTTATTGGAAATAGCAGAGAATAACATAGCAGGACCAAATTTTAGCAATTATGAGCTGAAATCATCGAGAAGAGATTCGGTTTCCATGCTTACGTTGTTCACTAAAGCGCCTATGCCTAAAGGAGCCAACGCAAAACTGTTAGAAGTGTTTGGTTATAGACAGCGGAAGGCGAACCATTTTCTATTGACTTGGATAAATAAGCATGAACAAAACAAACCAGGTTATAAGGCATGATGAATATGCATAAATCATGTCGTTCTATCGAACTTTAACGACTGAAATGATTGTATCATTACTAAAAGATGCTCACGTAGTTCAGAAAGTCTTTCCTCATAATAGTGTTGTTCCCTATTGTCCAAAATTGCAATATCCTCGTGGACTGTTCTGATAGATTCAAGCAACACTTCTGGTAGAAGTGCCTCAGGGAGTTTGAGTTTGATAGATTGAAAATCTTTTATCTCTTTGGAATCTTCACCAAAAATATCTTTAATGGTAGTAATTGCCTTTTCATCTCCTAATATTTATAGAATTGTTTTCCACGCCCACATAGTCGCTTAGGTTTTACATTAATTTTCTTCTCAGGGTCTTTAACAACATAGCCCAACCTAAAAGCATCCACTTTATGCTTCTCTGCGATTTTAATAGCATCTTCCGCTTCTTCTTCTGGTAATATAACACAAAATCCGATGCCCATATTAAATACTCTAAACATCTCTTCATCATTGACATTGCCAAGTTTTTGTAATAGAGGAAAAATTGGTTGTGGTTCTGGGAGATATTCTATTACAAAACCTGCGTCTGATTTAACCCTGTTTAGATTTAAAAACCCATCACTTGTTATGTGTATTAACCCCTTTATATCTAAATTAGAGTTCATCATTTCCATAATTTCGGGAACATAAATATGTGTTGGTTCTAAAAGTTCCTCTCCAATAGTTCTTCCTAACTCGTCAAAATACTTGTTGATTTCTTCTGAAAAAATGTGACGAGCTAAGGATAATCCATTACTATGGATTCCGCTACTACTTAGACCTATAATTACATCGTTCTCTCTAATCCTTTGCCCCGCAATTACTTTATCAAGTGAAACTTTACCTATCGCCGTACCTATTAAGTCAAATTCATAATTTTCTCTTTTACCTTTTATCATATCAGGTATAATCGCTATCTCACCACCAGGGATATTTATATTAGCAATTTCCATACCCTTTGCGAGTCCTTTCCCAATTTCGTCCATTAAATAAGGATTCGGATCGCAAACTGCGATATAATCAACCATTGAAATAGGTTCTGCGCCCACGCAGAGAATATCATTAACATTCATCGCAATGCAGTCTATTCCTATGGTATCATATTTATCCATCATTTGAGCAATGAGAATTTTTGTTCCAACACCATCTGTACCTATTGCTAAACCTATTCCTTGCCCAAGATCAATTACATTAGCAAAATGACCTACATCAAGTTTTACCGAACTCGTTCTAACGTTTTTTTGTAGATGCTGGAGTAATCGCTTCAATGCACTCTCCCCTTTTTCTGTATCAACCCCCGCATCCATATATGTGATTTCCGATACCATTCTTTCCCACACTTTTATCTAATGTAGTTAAACAATATATAAAGTATCACATACATCATGCACTATATAAAAAACTTCCCGATTTGTTATCCACATGGATAAGATATTGATATTACAACACTATGCGAATCATTTTTCTATTGAACAGGGATAAATAAGCATGAATAAAACAAACCAACTGTGAGAATGAACAATCTGCCTGTTTTACGGGCTCCCTCGAATTTAATAAGGTCCAATTTTTTTAGTAATGATATGTCCCGTTTAGCAGTAGCAGGAGATATTTTGGAAATGTTTTCTTTAATCGCTCTTGTGATAAAACCATATTCCACAATATGCAATCAACCCCCTCATCTTATTGATACCAGTCCCCATCTTCTCGATATACTTCACCCGGTGAAGAAGACCCGCAATGTTCGGATTCCTGAGCACACTCTTCTTACCAAAATCTACGGGTTTCAAACCCTTCACAAGCCCGCCAAAATTCGTTATCTCTATCCGGTCATCAAACATCTCTACCATCACATTGGCGCCCTTCTCAAAGTAATCCCGGTGCGCCACGGCATTTATAACCGCCTCTCGCAGGGCATCATAAGGCACTTCAGGTATCTCCTTCCTCCTCGGTTCGCCTGTCATTTCATATCGCACAGCTAAATACCGCATGAGAAAAATCATTGCACCGTCTATATTGGAGATCAAATCCTCGTTAAAATCACGTCTGTCCAGAACTTCTATCTTCAAAGCAAAACTATTTATATATCAACTCACGTCCAACTATATAAAAGGTAAGTATTAGGGCAATGCAAAGAAGATATTATTGAAGAATGTGCTAACCATGGTGGAAAAATAACTACTGAGACATGTCCTGATGGAAAAATCCAAACTTGTACTTTCCATAAGCCGGTAGCAGACATAAAGGACGACCAGAGTTATGTTGTTGAAGGTACAACGGTAAAGGTAACATCAAAATGGAAGGAGCTTGACAACCACAAAACAATGCTTGTTGTATCTCTTGATCCCGAGATGAAAGACTGTAATTTTAAAGATCAGAAAGGTTGCATTGCACACAGTAGCATTGAAGCGGCATCTTTAGTGGAAACTACTACCGAAGTATCTTTTTGTTTGTGAAGATTGCCAATGTAAAGTGTTGCGTAAAACGGAAGGAACATTTTGCGGTGATGGCAAAATCCAGACACCAAATGATGACGGCGAAGTTGAAGAATGTGAAACAGCTAAAGACTGTATATCATCAATAATATAATCAGCACCAGGATCATCTATTTTTCCATTTTCTCTTTTTCCTTCTACTTTTTTTTTGAAACTCCACAAACTCTTTTAATTTATCCTTTCTGACTCCCTCCGTATCTCCTTCTTCCTTAGACAAGACCTTTTATTAGCTTTGATGATGTACAAATGTTTAGACGACCGAAAGCTTTATATATGTCTCCACATCCTCTAATCATAGTGATAAAGATGGCTAGACTACCAATAGCACCTATAAACAGGATAATTAGGAACGCAAGAGCAGAGCGAGTAAGCGAAGATGCAAGTGCGGAATTAGCAATGCTGTTAGAGGAATACGGCACGAAAATAGCCAGGAAAGCTGTAAACCTCGCTAGGCATGCTGGAAGGAAAACAGTGAAAAGGGAAGACATCCTGATAGCTGCAGACTAAAAAAGTTGGATAAAGGGGGAATATAGCATATACAAACTAATCCCTCTTTTTATTTTTTTTTTTGTAAATTTAATTTTTACCGTAACTAAAAGTTTTGCCCTGACATAATTTCTGAGAAGTTAATTATACGTCTTTGCTTCTCATCAACCACACCCAAATTCGAGACACGAACGCCGACCAATCTTATTTTCTTTCCATATCCCTTTTCCTCCCTCTTCCCCTCACTAAATTCCATCATCAATTCCTTTGCCGTTTTACTGAGCGTGTTCAGGTCAGAATGAAAGGATTTGAGTGTCTTAGCCCTTGTGTGTACGGTAAAATCTTCAAACTTGACTTTTATCGCGACTGTTTTAAAAACGAAACCGCCTTCCTTTATCGCATTATAAACCTCTTCCGCTAACCTATCCACGCATTTATTTAATACAGATGCGTCTTTCGTGTCTTCAGCGAAAGTTCTCTCCCGGCTTAATGACTTCCTCTGCCACTCCTCTTCCACGTCGCTTTCGTCTATCCCGTTTGCAATTAGATGAAGTCTTGTGCCATATTTCCCGAACTTAGCTACGAGTTCTTGCACATCGCAGCTCGTAAGTTGTCCTATTTGCTCAATACCCATCTTTTTCAACATCTCTTCGGTTTTTGGTCCCACACCGGGAATCTTTTTCACCGGTAAAGGAGCTAAAAACTCGCTTGCTTTTCCTTGCTCTACAACCGTCAGACCGTCAGGCTTCAGGAAATCCGATGCTATCTTTGCTATTGTTTTATTCGGCGCGATGCCAATTGAACACGTCAATCCTTCTCTCTCCAGTATCTCCTTCTTTATCATCTGCGCATATTCTCTCGCATCGTTCCAATCGCGGCGCACTTTTGTGCTGACGTCAAGAAAAGCCTCGTCTATGCTCACCTGCTCTATTTTATCAGCGTATTTCCTCAAAATACTCATTATTTCTCCCGACACACGTTTGTATAGCGGCATATTCACGGGTAAGAATTTCACATCCGGGCATAGTTCGTATGCCTTTGAAAGCGCCATTGCCGAATGAATACCGTATGCTCTCGCTTCGTATGAGCACGTGCTCACAACGCCTCTTATCTTTCTATCTGGTTCTCCAGTATCTTTTTCCTCTTCTGCCTTAATTTTTCCGCCTACTATTACTGGCAAGCCCTTCAGTTCTGGATTCTCTCTTACTTCAACTGCTGAAAAGAAACTGTCCATGTCAACGTGAAGTATTACTTTCACTTTGATTTCACACCTTCCATTTTTCTATACTCTCTTATACCACTTAACCACCCTGAAAATACCGAACGAAATAATCAGCGTCAACACCACGTACACGATTCTCATTTTTGTAGGTGTTCCCTCTTCGCTTCCTCCCATTTCTTCTCCTCCTTCCTGTTCCACGTTCACCGACGTGTTCCAATCGTGGAAGAAAACATCCTCGTAAAACAATGCTATTTCCTCGTTCTCTACGATTACACCTGCTTCCCTGTTATAAATAGAATTGGCGTTCCAGTTCAGTGATGATATAAGCACTTTTTTGCCATCCACGATTAACCCCTTGTTATGTATTTTTGTTAACCCCAACGAGTCCAAATCCGCTAATTTCGCTTCTAAGTTCAAATTCTCTTCTCTCACTACTTCATTCAACCACGAAACGACTTCATCATTATTATTTTCTCCTTCTAAATACTTAGAATCTAACAGCACTTTAACTTCGCATCCTCTTCTCGCAGCTTCTATCAGCGCATAAACGAAAGCATTATCTTCTCCGCCCCAGAATCTTCCCGTTGAGAGCTGCTGCACAAAAACACTTTCTTTTGCGTTATTTATTGCACCCAATGTTGTTTCGGCACTCAAAGCGGTATCGGGCGCTAAAACAGGAATCACAGTGAAATTGCAGTTCATGGTAAGTGGCACAAAAACAGGCGCATAAGCGCCTTCTGGTATCTCTCTGCTCATGAAAAACCCTTTTGTTTCAAAATCATCTATCTCTGTTGAAAATTCTTTACATCGGTAGAAATCTTCAAAAAATACCGCATTGAAGTAACTCGCCACTTCTTCGTTTCTTATCACAATACCCCAGCCGCGGTTTCCAAAAGAGTTGCTATAGGGAACGCCAGTATTTTTCCAGTTTTCCGTCATTACTATGAGTGTTTCATTGTCAATAATTGCGTATTTTGCATGATTTATGAACGGGTCGTGGACAAACCGAACTTCTCCTCCTCTTTCTTTTATTTTCCCCGCAATATACAGTTCCGCATCCTTAATTCCGCCAACAGGACTGCCTTCGAGCAGCAAACACACAGTCACTCCTCTGTTTAAAGCATCTAAAACAATATCCATGAGGTAAGGGTTCTCAAATTGGTACAGGTTGATAAACAAAGAGGAGGAAGCATTGTCCATTTCTTCTTGCAAAACGGAAAAACTACAATCTGGCGATACAAAAGCGGTGACTCCGCCAGCGAAGGAGAATCTCTCCGGTGCGTGATAAGAAGCGCCAAAGGTAAGAATAAGCCAGTCTTCGCACTGATTCGTGTCTTGAATACCCTTTCGTTTGAATATCATTTCCTCTCTCGGCTTTCTCAACGGCTCAGCTCGCCAGCCTTCTTCTGCTTTGTAATCGGAATCACCGTATATCACGACATCCACTTCTCTTCCTCTCTTATCTTGCAGTATCACCTCGTCACCACTGTTACTCAACACAAATCTTCCTTCTGTTTGCATTTGACTAACCCTGGGATCAGAGTCCGAGCCATATTCGAAATCAGGAAAAATGTCTTTGTTTGATACGTTGCTCATTTGCTCTACGAATACCGAAGCAGTTCTCGTAACGTATATTGTCTCGCCTGGAGCGATACTAAAAGGAGGGAATATGATTTTCCCTTCGTTATCTGTTATGCTCCAGCCTTCGATATTTTCAGGATAAGCGCAGGGATTGGTTATCGCAACGTATTCGTCCAGCTCTTTTTCTGTATTCGTGTTCGGATAGATTTCGGTTATTATCAAATTCGGCGGTGCTGTGTTATCAGAAGAGGAATAGGAATAAGAATAAGCAAAGGCTTCGTGTGTTAAGGTCAGAGGGAAAGGGAAAAGAAATAGAGAAGCGAATACAAACGCCGCAACGAAGCATATTTTTATAAGTACTGCTTTTTCTTTCATTTTTTATCCTCAAGCCGCTCAAACAGCAATTCAACAATTCTTCCGGTGACGTCAATACCAAAGGCAAGTTTTATGCCTTTCCCGGAAGGTGTTGCATTTACTTCGAGTAAACACAATCCCTCTTCGCTTTCTATCAAGTCAACACCCGCGAAATCCGCGCCCACTGCTTTTGCAGCACTTATTGCGAGTTCTTCCATTTCTTCCGTCAATTCACACTTAACTGGTGTGGCACCCTGACTCAAATTGCTAACAAATGAACCACTGCGTGGGACTCTGTAAATCGCACTTAGTGCTTCTTCACCGACCACAAAAACTCTTATGTCCCGTCCCGGGTTAGGCACGAACTCCTGTAAATAAAGCACGCCTCTTTCCTTCAGTAACTTTGCAAGTTTTGATGCTAATTCGGATTCTGATTGAGAACGCTCAAGTTTGAATATTCCTTTCCCTTGACTTCCAAAAATTGGTTTTACCACTGCGCTTCCGAATTTCTCGATTGTTTTCAGTGCAACTTCTAATTCAGAAGTAACCACGGTGCGTGGAATAGGCAGACGTGCGAGTTTGAAGAGATAGAATGAGAAGAATTTGTTTGCGGCGTTCTGGATTGCCGCTGGACTGTTCATAACTATCATTGAATTTTCAAACTGACGAAGCAGGTCGAACTTAAAAGAAATTGTTTCAAGAGAGAAGCTGATGCCAATGTCTCGGACGAGGATAGCGTCGAGTTCCTTAACGTTTAAATCTGTATGGAAAATGGAAAAATCGGAACCGGAGATAGAAGCGCTTAAAGTTGAGAGGTTAATAGGCAAGGCGTTTGCTCCTCTTTTTTCTATGGTCTTTAAGAACGCACTTGCAGTCCAGTCTTCAGGGTCGGTTAGGACTACGCCTATTTTTGCTACTTTTGTATTTTGATTTGCATCAGGCATTTTGTTTTGATATTTGTTCTTTCTTTTCATTTCAGCTTTTCAATCTCCTTTCAACTTTGTAAAAGCCTATGTGTATTGGGTTACGACTCCATCATAATGCATGGGATTCAGTCACAGGACCTACAATTTCTCTGATTTTTCCTCAGCTTTTATTTGGCTTGATGATTATTATTTATTCAGCTTAAACTGGAAGATAGTACATAAAACTTTGATTTCCTTTGCCGCTTTCTTCAACGGTTCATCAGTTGTGTATATTTTGAGTTTACGTCTATATGCAATAGCTAATATAAAACAATCAACAAGAGAAAGACCAAATTTTCTAAATTTTATACGATAAATACCTGCTAAAAAAGAATCATTATCCTCCAAACTTAATATAGTCACATAAGACTTTACTTGTTCTATGATAGAATTCTTTGCTCCTTCATTGTCTCTGCCTTTCTTCATCATCAATTGATAATAAGTTTCCGCAATTACAGGTTCAATAATATGCCCTACTTTCTGTTGTTTTCTTATCTCGTTCCAAGGATGAATCCATCTTTCTGGCAAACTGCCAGTAAGTGCTAATGTGACGAATCCTGTGTCGAATAAATACTTACTCGCCATAGATTCAGTCCTCTTCGCGTAAGCATACTTTCCTCAGAACAGCTTTTCCTTTTTCGTTTGTGGCGTATATTACGCAATTTCCTTCTTTTGAGATAATTAGTACCTAGTCTGGAGCAAGTTTCTCATAGACGGGCTCCACTTTTTTGTGCTTTTCTTCATTGCCCATATCCCATCACCATTATTACTTAAGTTTTCAGAGTATATAAAACCATCAATTTTTGTATGCCGTTTAATTACCGTGGGGTTTATCCTAAGGACAACAAACAATCAAAGGCACCATTGCAGATACTTTTCCATACTTCTTATCCTTATCCCTACCATGCATCTCATGGTCACCACAAATAACCAGCATACCGTTCCTTTCGCGAACAGCATTTGCGATTTCCCTTACATTTTCATTTACAGCCTTTGCAGCGGCACGTAAATCTTCGCCTCTATGTGCAAACCGGTCAATTGCACGGAGATGAGAAAACACCAACCCCACGTCTTGCTTCTTCAACACGGAAATTGTATGCGTTTTTATTAACTCATCGTATTCTAATATGTCTTCACGGTCATCAACAGCGAATACATAGCTTATTCTTCCTAAAAGAGGTTCTGCACCCTTTGTTTCGATTGCCGCTGCTGTTTTATAACCTTCGTCTTCAAGTATCTCCAGAATGGATTTTATTTCCGATTTGCCCACATCGTTATCCGCGAAAATCCCGTGAGCTTCGGGTCGTAGCCCCGTGAGAATAGAACCAATTGCCGGTGTTGTATGACTGCTTACTGCTTCACACTCGAATAGAAGTCCATCTCGTTCGACAAGCTCCTGAATTTCTCTTAACTCATCTGCGAAATCGGTATAAAACCGGAAATCGAGACTGTCAATCACCACCAATACCACTACTTGAGGTTTGCGAGAATAAGCGAATTCGACTATTTGCTCGACTGATCGTGCTTGCGAGTTCAAATGCACCTCGAAAAACTCCGCTAAAGTAGGCGCTATTTGTAATAGTGAAATGGCTTGCATAAAAAACATTCGCTCATCCCCACATTTCATCGTAATATTTTAATAGGGATACACAATATAAGAATATGATTGAATCAGATATAATAAGAGAGGTATTTTTGCCGAATCGGGGGAGCTGTTTTGAATGCTTGAGAAAGATTTAAATATTATGGTTCTATTGTAATCTCTATTGGGAGCGTATAAATGTTAAAGGAGTTGGACTCAGGATTATACGAAAACGGCAGCTTTGAAATAAAGAAGGAGCCTTTTTATTTACCGCAAGGGAACGAGGTTGCGCTATTTGAAGCAGCCTATAAGAATAAACTGCCCGTTATGCTGAAGGGGCCTACGGGAAGTGGTAAAACAAGATTAGTTGAGCACATGGCATGGAAGTTAGGGCGACCTCTATATACCGTTGCCTGTCATGATGATTTAAGTGGAAATGACCTGACCGGAAGGTATATCATAAAAGGAGACGATGTCGAGTGGATTGATGGTCCTCTTCTTATGGCGGTAAAAAATGGCGGAATCGTGTATTTAGATGAAGTCGTGGAAGCAAGAAAAGATACAATTGTCGTCATTCATCCATTAACAGATTATAGAAGATATTTGCTGATAGAGAAATTAGGGAAGATATTCTATGCTCCTGATGACTTTATGCTGGTAATTAGTTATAATCCGGGTTACCAGAGCGTCTTAAAAGAATTGAAACCGAGCACGAGGCAGAGGTTTGTAAGTATTAATCTCGGATGGCCAGGTGAAGACTTAGAAACTCAAATTGTTCTTCAGGAGACGGGTGTTGAACAGGATACTGCAAAAAGGCTGGTAAAGGCAGCGAATAAAATAAGAAATCTCGTTCATCAGGGACTCGAAGAGGGTGTTTCTACCAGAGAACTTGTCTATGCGGGCATTTTGCTAAAAAGCGGAGTACCAATGCGAGATGCGCTATATTCAACGATGACGGAGCCTTTAACGCACGATAGCGACCTCAAAAGAAGCATAGAAGAAATACTTAAGAATTACTTTGATGTGTAATTAAAAATTGTCGTTTGAAAAATGAAAAATGAATAAACAAATATTCATTAAGTGGTTGAAAATTAACATCCTATTTTTCATGGGCGCTTTCATCGTAGCTTTGCTTTTAGCGTTATTGTTCCCGGATACAATGCTGGGATTTGTAAGAAGTTGGGGGGCATATGGCAACAGTGTTAGCCCAACAGTTCTTGAACCAACATCAAAAACTGGTCTTTTTGTCAACATTTTAACCAGAACCAGTTTTACGACAATTCTTTACTTCATAGCCTCTTTGTTTTTCTTAGCACCTTTAATAGCGATAATAAGCGGGACTTTTTATTCTCTTGGTTTCATGAGTGCAATTGACCACTTTGTAAAAGGTGAGATTTGGTATCCTTTATGGTCTTCGCCAGTCTTAATCTCTATTGAAGTTTCTTTTATTCTGCTAACAATAACCTTTGCATCAGCGTTAGGCACAGAAATTTTTGGTGTAAAACCTGAAAGAAAGGAAATTATGGATTTCTGGAAGAAGAATTGGAAGAAATTATTTCCTGAGCAGAAAAGAAATTGGTGTGTTGTATTTAAAGAAAACAAGAAAGAACTTATTTTGTTTTCCGTAGTAATTTTAGCATTGCTCTTGTTTGGAGCGTGGTTTGAGGTTTGGGGGTATTGAGGTGAGAAGAATATGGAAAACTCAACCAAAAAGAAAAGCGATGGAATTCTTTTACTTACAAGACGCTATGCGCCATTGCAAAAATATAAATAAAGGGATTTATATACACGCATCTATTTAAAAGTCAGGCGGTAAAAAAAATGAGTGGGAAGTTTCAGCTAAAGGGTGGTATATGCAAAGTAAACTTCGGATATAATGCCAAAATGGAAAGATATGCGAACTCAAGTTCGGATATACCGGTATTATATGAAAGCTGCTAAAAACAAGGGTTAATTATGAAAATCATTCAGTGGCTGATAGTCATAATAGGAATAATGCTAATTGTAGTTCATGGGTTTTGGTCCGATGTATTTAAAGTTGATGGCGTTACAATCTTGATACTTTTTATTTTATCTATCCCATTTGTTGCGCAGTACTTGAGAAAGGCAAAATTTCCAGGAGCGGAATTTGAATTCAAAGAAGAAATCCGCGAAACTCAGAAATTAGTCCAACTGTCAGTTGAACAAGCGGAAAAGGATGAGAGAGCTGGTGAAGCAAAGATTTTACCGTTTGAAACTTTTAAGTTATCTGCTGTAAGAGAACTATTAGATTCTGATTCTGTATTAGCATTAGCAGCATTGCGAATTGAGATAGAAAAAAAGCTAAGAACAGCGGCAGATTTTTTGGACCTTCCTATGAGAGATAGATTGTCAATTTCCAAACTCATTGAAGCTGTAAGCAGAAAAGAACTGTTATCTTTTGAGCAAATTACGGCTTTACGGAAAATCATTAATATGTGTAATAAAGCAATTCATGGTTCTTTAATATCTAGAGAGGAAGCAAGAGAGATTATTGATTTAGCAGAAGAACTCAATAAAACCTTTTCCATTGGGTATTCAATAGATTTTTCTCCAAATCCGGATTATGCAAGACATGGTTTAATTTGTGAGTGGGAGCATTGCATTGAGTGGATGCCGCTCACAGAAGAACCAACAGAATATTCTTGTCCTGTTTTTGGTCACAATTGTCCCGGCGGAGTTGAGAGAGTATCCAAATGTGGCAAGACGATAGAGGATATTCCTATTGACCGTTTTATGAAGAAGTAGCAGCTTTCACATAACACGGTGTAAAAGACTACGCTTCGCTCAGTCCAAATTCTGCATACGCAGAACTTCTTTTATTTACACCGGAAACGTTATATGAAATAAGCCACTAAACTAAAAAACATGAAAAGCAAAAACGAATTACTCTTTGGTTCGAAAATGCTTACAGACCATTTTAATAATTATCTGTTAGCACAAGTTAGTATCGTAAATGGGGTTATAAGGGAAAATATATTAGAAGGAAGGGCAAAAGAAATAATGGCAGCGATTGCTTCTACAATGAACACAGCAATCGCTATAGCAAAACTTGGAAAAAATGATGAATTTTATAATGAATGTGTGATGCTTGCTAGAGGCTTTTTTGAGAGGATGGTTAATATTTGTTATTTGCTTGTTTGTGATGATGACAAGTTTGAAGAATATCGTCTTCATACGAAGCAAAAAGCGTATAGAAGATTAAAGCAAGAATTCTACGCCGGAGATAAAAAGATGTGCCTAGAATTTATTGGTAAAAAAGAGCCAGCAAACCATTCCGAATTACATGAGGCACTGAAGAAGTTTTCCACAAAAAGCGGTAAAGAGAAGAAAAGATGGCCTGATATAAGTATACCAGAGAGAATAAAATTAATTGGTGAAAGAAGTAAAGCAAATGATTGTTTTTACATTACCAAGTTTCAATTTATACTGATGCGTCAGAAGCGCTTCATGGTAGTTTTTATGGACTTACTTTTCACATAGGAGCTTACTCACCTGACATTGATACAAAAAATAAAACTGAAATAGAACAAAATTTACAAAAAAATTTTACTTTGCTTTTTTGGTCTTCTGGAGAACTCGTTCAACAATTATTAGTTATATTAGCAAAGGATAACGCTATTTCTGAACAACTTAAATATTCGACAAGGAATTCGAATAATTCGCTTGAGATTATGAAAGCAGCGATGAAAGAAGCAGACGAAAATAACAAATAATTTGGTGGATTATTTCACATAACACAGAGTTTGTGGCTCCGGTGCTATCGCACTTTCGCCCAAATGCCCTTTGGGCACTTCACAAACTCTGGGAACGTTAAACGAAATCGAAAGAAAGACCTAATACGGAAAATATTTAAATGTATTAAGTTACTATGAATAATAAAAAGGAGGATACAAAATTGTTAAACATAAAAGTTGGTGATGTAGCTGCAACTTCGTTTGTAACTTTATATTGTCACGCTATAGAAAGCCAATCAAAGAACCCAATTTTAAACGACCCTAAAGCAGTTGAAATTACACATGAGCTTAATAAAATATTATCTAAATCAAGAAATAAATTAGAAAAAAATCTTGCAGAGGGCAAAATGGATAAACAACTGGTAGTTCATGTTGCAATTCGTGCCAAACAATATGATAAATATGTAGGCAAATTTATTGAAAGTTCGCCGGAAGGAGTTGTTGTTAATATTGGTTGTGGATTAGATTCTCGCTTTTTGCGTGTTGATAACGGAAAAGTGATTTTTTATAATCTCGATTTACCCGAAGTAACTGAAATATGGTTAAAAAAACCACTGAAAAGAATAGTGAATTACAAAATGCAACATCGTGGGCATCTCAGTAAAGATGCAACTAATACCTGACAACTAATCCCTAACCCGACATCTAATTTTCTCTGTGAACTCCGCGTTCTCTGCGGTAAATTTAATATGTGACAAAGTAAAGGTAACTATTGTGGTCTGCCGGAAAATGGTATGGGAATCTGTTAAGAGGGCTCTTGGAGAGCGAAAAATAAGGGAACTACTTAAGGACTATTACGACGGAGAAGTTATTGATAAATTAGTTGGCGAATTGTATCCTTTGCTCGATAGAGTGGGTTATGATGTTTTAGAGAAGGTTGCGGGTCTTTGTATTCAGGTCGCTAAGGATCATAGTGGTAGAACCGCCGTTAACTTGCTTGAGCAAAGTCCAGAGCTTATAGATAGATTGCTGAAGTATGGCGATAATGAATTAGTTAAGAATGTTTACGGTCTTTGCAGTCCAGTTGCCAGGTATAGCGGCGGAACTGCTGCCAGGTTGCTTGAGCAGAGTCCAGAGCTTATAGATAGAGTGGGCTATGAAGGTTTAGAGAAGGTTGCGGGTATTTGCAGTCAGGTTGCGCAGGAAGATAGTTTTGTCGCTGCTAAGTTGCTTGGGATAAGTCCAGATCTCGTTGACAGAATTGGCTATGAAGGTTTAGAGAAGGTTGCGGGACTTTGTACTCAGGTTGCGAACGATCGTAGGTTTATTGCTGCCGGGTTGCTTGAGTTGAGCCTTGAGCTAATAGATAGAGTGGGCTATGAGGGTTTAGAGAAGATAGCAGGACTTTGTAGCGAGGTAGCCAACTATAATGGAAAAACTGCTGTCAGGCTGCTCGGAATGAGTCCTGAGCTCATAGATAGAGTGGGATATGATGCTTTAGAGAAGGTTGTCGGTCTTTGTAATCAGGTAGCGCAGGAAGATGGTTTTGTCGCTGCCAGGTTGCTTGAGCAGAGCCCGAAGCTCATTGACAGAGTTGATTATGCTTGTTTAGAGGAGATTGCAGGTCTTTGTAGTAAGGTGGACAAGGATGATAGGTTTATTGCTGCTAAGGTGCTTGATGAGTGTCCGGAACACGTAGATAGATTGCTGAGGCATGGTGATAAAGAGTTAGTAAAGAATGTTTATGGGCTTTGTGATCAGGTCGCCAGGGATCATAGCTGGAGAACTGCCGTCAGGTTGCTTGGGATGAGTCCAGAACTCGTTGATAAATTGCTGAGGTACGGTGATAAAGAATTGGTTAAGGCTGTTTATGGGCTCAGTAGTCAGGTCGCCAGGTATAGCGGTAGAACTGCCGTCAGTTTGCTTGAGGAGAGTCCTGCTCTCATTGATAGAGCGGGTTATAAAGGTTTAGTGAAGGTAGCCCTGCGGGCTTCAGAAATAGCAAAGATAGAGGGCGAAGAAAAAGCAGCTTCTTTTGTGAAAGGTGAATCCTCAGAATATGCTGATTTTTTTGATTCTATCACAGAAGGTCTTGAGCTGAAGAAAGTCAAACCAGTATTGTCCAAATATCTGAATGCGTTGTTAGGTTACAGAATCGAGATTGTGGAAGCACAGGCTGCTACAACCGACGGTGAGCGAATCTTTCTTCCAAAAAGGATTCAGGATTTTAGTGATGTAGATAGGAATTTCATTATGTATAAAGTTCTGGCGACTCATGAAGAGGCACATTTGGAATATGGTAGTTTTGATTTTGAGCTGATTAGGGTTCATGATGTCGCGGATAAAGTGAAGGCGAGGTATGGTGAGCGTAAATGACAGAAATTAGCGACATAGAGAAATTTTATGAACTCTTTCCCGAACCTGCATTAGCGAAGGACATTATAACCATACTTGAAGATTATAGAATCAAATCACGGCTGCAAGCGGAATATCCAGTCCTTGGTGAACAAATATCAGAAATGAACGTTTACATGGTCTCTAAAAGGCCTTCGCTCGATGATTTAGGCACTGATAAACAAAGAGCAGTAGAGCTCGTAGCACAATGTTTAATTGCCGGAAGAACAAAAGAAGAAGTTCCGGAAAATATAGAACAAACACTTGCTCAGGCATTATCAATCAGCCAACCTTTATCCTCGCCACATGCAGACATCCACGAAACAGCAAGGGTTGCTGCCGAACTATATTTCTTGATAGACGACACTTTTCAAGAGCCCTATCAACCTTTAAATCCTTTTTCAGCTCCTTTAGACCAATCGGAGGTCAATCAAAATATAGGCAATTTTGGAAGAACAGCGCGAAAAATCAGTGAGAAAATAGATAGCGAACCAGCCAAAAGCACTCCAAGCGACGATACTAAAACTAAAGATGATTACGCATCAGAAGATACAGTAAAAGAATTGTTAAGAGCATTGTTCAAAGAAAAAGGAATCAAACCCATAGAGATAGAGTCAAGAATTGACGCTCTTGAGTCAACCAAAGTGGAAGATTATTTAAGAGACCTCGAAACGTTAATTCGAGACGAAAAAGAACTTCATAGCGAACAGGGTACTTATTTATATCCTGAGTGGGGTAGTGACATCAAAGATTATAGATTAAACTGGTCGCGGGTCAGAGAACAGACATTAGAAGGTGGTTCGGATGAATTCTATATTGACACGGTGCAGAAGTATTCGGGGCAGATAAAGAGCATCAGGGTAGAATTTCAGATGCTCAGACCAGAGGGTTTAGTAAAGTTAAGGCGACAATTTGACGGAGACGATATTGACCTGGATTCGGCGGTTCAATATTTTATTGACAAGCGATTAAGACTATCACCTTCCGAAAGAAACTATGTGCGAACAGAAAAAAGAATCCGTGATATAGCAGTGGCGTTTCTCGTTGACGTTAGCGGTAGTACGGTGGGCGCAACGATAATGCGAGAAAAAGAAGCATTGATATTGATGTCTGAAGCACTGGAAGAATTAGGCGATATTTTTGCTATTTACGGATTCTCCGGGTATGGAAGGGATAACGTGGTTTTTTATATAGTAAAAGATTTTGACGAGTTTTATGATCAAAGGGTGCAGCGCAAAATATCTACAATGACGAATAAACAATCCACGAGAATCGCGCCTGCAATCCGGCACACGACAACTAAATTAAGAAGAAGAGAAGAAAGGACCAAGATGCTCATTCTATTGAGTGATGGTAAGCCATTAGACATGGATTATTATGGGACTTACGCTATTGAAGACACGAGAATGGCGTTAAAGGAAGCGCAACGATATGGTATCAAGTCGTTTTGTATTACTGTTGACCGTAAAGCGGCTGAGTATCTGCCTCGTATGTATGCCAATAGTAGGTGGGTGGTGATTGATGACGTTGCAAAACTTCCGGATAAGATAACGAGGATATACAGGTTGTTTACGACGTGAAAAGCAATTTGACAATGTCAGATTAACCGCAGAGTGTACGGAGAACGCGGAGGAGGTAGAGGATTTATTAGGTTTTAGGTTTCAGGGCTATAATCTTTTTAGGTTTGGAAGTTGGTTTTTTCCCAACATTTTCATTTGTTCTTCACAAAGAGAACCTCTCAGAGTAAGAATGGCAGGTCTTATGTTTGAGATACTATTGAGTCTTAGAGGTTAATATTTTTTTCATTTTATTATTACCATTCTAACTAATTCACTTGCTGGTCATGTTTCAGTGATTATTATACTTCCGTTGGAAGTATATTGAATTCTTATACTTTCATTTCGTTCTCTTCGCCGAGCTATTGCCTCTTGAATTCGTTCTCTTTCTTCTTCAGGCAGGTCTGATATCCATCGCATTCCTTCAGGAAGTTCTCCTTTATCTACTTCTTCACTTATACACGCACCATCTTCACAACCTAGTGGACACTCATGCTCCTCAGATAATAATGCATTATGTTCTCTCCAATTACCCCTACCACACTTCCACTCTTTTAACATGTCTCCATCACAGAAATCTGTCTTTATTCCCTCTTCAACTTCTCCAGTTTTAAGATTTATAACTTTATAATCTACTGTTCCTTTTGTATACTGAGAATCTGGTGTATGATAAGTTCCATCAGAATCCACACAACACCATTTTGTTTTACTGTCAGAATACCAAGCACCTTCACAACCATGAGGATCTGGTGGTCTAGAACCCGGAGACCCTGAAGTAAGTTTAACAGATTTAAAGGCTGCTAAAGAAAGTCGCTTACATTCTTCTGCTGTTGTTGCTCCAAATAGTTCTTTACATCTAGTTTCAGCTAATGCACATTCTTCTGGTGGCCCTCCTGCTTCTATACATTGAGCTATAAGCGATTCAAAAGTTGCTGGAATATTCGCAATCACATTTGATGATGTTTCCAGCGTCCTTAGCATACCAGCTATTGCATCATCATGATCAGGGTTATCATTATTCATCAGTCTCTGCTTAAATATTTCTAATGTTGCAGTATGAATCTGAATAGACTCATTTAATTTAGGAGCATCCTTAGCATCTATCTTTCTTATTGAACGCTCAAACTTTTCCATCTGTTTCTG
>JAUVZJ010000023.1 GCA_030602585.1 Candidatus Methanophagales archaeon
CTTGCAACGGAGTTGGGGCTTCGATACGCAAGTATAAGCACGGTGGACAATTATGCACATGGTATAATCGCGGAGGAAGAGTTGGACTATGAAAAGATAGTTGATGCGGCTTCTAAAAGCATGGCGGATTTGGAAAAGGTGCTTATGAAGTTGATAGAGGTCGTGGGATAAGCATTTTAGTTCTGATAATATTCTTTCTTGCCAGAAGCAATGAGTAGCTCCTTCTTCTGTGAAGCATATAATATCAAATAAGAGAATGTTTTTAGTCACGGTTTTTACCGATTCTTCACTATATTAAGGCTGCTCCCTTAAATAATTTGAAATACAAGAAGTGAGTATTAGGTAGGAGAGGAGGAATAGAGGATAAATTTTCATGGACTTGCTGAAAACGGTGACGCTGAATGGAAAACCATGCAAAGATTTAAATATGGAAATACCATTTATATCTTAAATGTGAGGTCGAATGGGAGAAATAGAAGCGATATATGAGGGAGGGGTGTTGAGGATTGTAAAGCCGGCGAAGATAGAATCTGATGTTGTGACTGTAAGAATATTGAACAGGGACGAGATGCTGACGGAAAAGGATATGAAAGACATTTTGGAAGCTATGGATGAAAGAGAGAAGGGGCATTATTACAAGTTAGAAGAAGTGTTTGAATGATTTACGAAGTTATCTTCTCTCCAAAGAGCTACAAACAAATAAAATCTTTTGACGAGAAGTTGAAAGGGAGAATGAAAAATAGTGATAAATGGTGAGACTACGTATAAGTTGTAGAGGATATTTTTTCACCATGATGGAGTTAAGACTCTAAATCACCTGAATACCGCGTCAACGTCTTTTATCTTCGTGTTATCTCTCTTCTCAATCTCTATTATAATCTCATTGACTTCTTCTTTCGACTGCAAACCTGATTCCCGTAATGACCGGAGTATGGAATGTGACTCCAATGTTTCAACGCCATTCTCTTCGGCAAATCTTAACGCAGCAGCATCTATCGAAGAGAATATGTATCTCCTATGCCTGCAAATGCTTATTGCTTCCAATTCTCCCTTTCCCAATGTTCTCTTTTCTATCAGCATTTTTAGTAATTCCAATCGCTTGATCTTTGCGAATGCACTTGCCATGTCTGCATCCAGATTGATCACGCTATCCAAGGATTAACTCAACTCCTTTCTTGATTTTATCCTCTGAAGGTGCTTTAACAATCCTTTTTATCCCTCTCTGCTCTAAAATATTTTTGAATCCTTCTGTGGACATGCCAGCAATTTCCGCTGCCCTGCTCAATGATATTTTCTCTTCTTTATACAATTCTATCGCCATCTCTGTTTTTAGTGCTGGTCGTACCTCCAACATCGTCCTGAATGCCTGCAAATTGGGTAGCAGGCAGCTTCAATCCAATAGCAAAACCTGCACCTATCCCAATGATTATCCAAACAAAATCGCTCATTTTGGTACACCTCTATCCAACCCTTTGGTAACTGTAAATAAAAGCTTTTTCCCTTCAGGATTCTCACCTCCCGCACTGCTCTACAGCTCTGAATACTTCACTATCAATAGTGTATTGGTGTTGTAGGGAGGTTGAAATTTGAGAGAGTGAGAGTGGTTGGTAAGCATATAAAGCCATATAACCTGTTTATCGAGAAAAAAGCATTCTAGATTTGTTATTTAATCAGTCTCTTATGAATTTCATTGTGAGTGGTAAAAGCTCTTCCCACTCGTTTATGAATTCATATTGAAGTGCCAAATCTCTAATTCTTGGATATTTTTTGAAGATTATCATATCAATAATATCAAATACTTCACTTGTATCTCTCAGTGCATTTCTTGCAAGTTTTTCATTGAATGAATCTATCACCAAACTCGAGAAATCTTCTTTAGCAACTATATCCATCTGTTTTGCTGATGGGTGAACGTGCTTGTTTAGATAATCCCATGATGGCTTGAACTTTAATCGAATAGATGACTCGTTACTGTTAAAAATTTTACGTAGCACACTTCCTACAAGATTCCAACCATAAACTTTTTCTTCAATTTCCTTGGTTTTCTCAATTTGTTCGTCAAGAGATAAATTAGGGTATTTAGTATCAACATAATAAGCTTGGCAAATAAGTTCCAAAGTGTATCGTAGATTCCTATAAATCACGGGGTAATTCCCATTATGAAAGAGAAACTGAAGCCAATATATCTCTTTGAATAGCCCCTGAAATTGAAAACTAACAATATTTTTTTGCTCTTTTCTATCATAATTAGAATCAATCCATCCAATAATATCCAGCCAATTATTTGCATGAAAGTCTATAATAAGAAGAGCATCTTTTTCACCTAAATTTGTGATCGTTTCTTCTCTTATCGTATCCCAACGGTCATAGAATCCATCTAAAGTCTGTTCAAGTTTTCTAATTCTATCAGCTCTCATTTCCTTCTCCCCCAACAGTGGGTAATTCTCACTTCGATTTTTCCACCACCTTCACCTCCTCCTCCGTCAGCCCGTACAAATCATAAACCCTCTGATCAATCTCCCTATCAGTCGCTTCAATCTCTTTTTCAAGCCGCTCCTTTTTCCCAACCTCTTCCAGACATTCCTCCATTATCTCATCTATGATCCTCTTATTCTCCTCCTTTATATTAAGCCAAACATCTTTAAAATCGCTATAAAACCTTCATAATTTATTACCGCTGCTATAATCATCAAAATGACCATCACGAGGGTAAACCCAAATATCCATTTTGTTAACTTTTTGACATCTTTTTGAAGTCCAACATTAGCGTATGCAGTTACTGAATCAACAAGATCGTTTGTGTATCTCAGCCCTATACTTTGTTTTTCATCTAATTCCCTGAGCTTTTTGTTACATCTCTCTATTTGATACTCTGCATCCAAATACACCTCTTTGAAGAAGGAAGAAACAGCTTGAGTTGTGTCTACCCATTTCACTTGCGCTACATCATCAAGACGATCCAATTCTTCCTGTTCCTGCAAGCATGGCTTATGATCTTCTAACAGTTCTCCTGATGAGTCTAATTCATCCTTCACTTGTGACGAGAACTCAAAGAATCCCATTTTTTCATCTATCAAATTGTTATATTGATTCATCAATTCGTTAAGGCTGCTCGGATTCTGTGTCAGCACTTCTATACTCTCACTTCTTTTGAATTCACGTATTTTCGATCTAGATTTGTTGATTTTGTTTTCCCACTCATTTAATTTTCGGAAGAAGGAACAATGAAACGGTTTAATCAAAGCTAACAAAGTTTCCAAACCGTCAAGCATGATTGGAGCTATTAAATCTGGAGCATTTTTAAATCCAATTATTGTAAATTCAGTGTAACGACTAAAAACTACCTGTGGAGAGACCAGAGACATACCGGTCCAAGACATTTGGTTTGGGATAAACTTGATTGCATTTAGGAGGTAGGAATTTTTATCTAACCAATCTTCCAGTTTCTCATCGGCAACAATAGGATGTGCCCGTGACTCAATCCCTTTGAATCCAAGCACTTCATCGAGATGTGCAATCCATAGAATGATGCCATTGTGCCGCTCACTTGTATCAGTTGAAAACATGCCCGTAATATGTGGCGTTATAAAGCGCTCAAGCTCCTCTTGTGCATCCTCTAAAAAGTTCTGCCCATCACTTGGCGTTTTTTTATGTAAATCTTCAATAACGTCCTCTTCTAATTCCCCATAACAAGTTACATCATAGATATGGCGGTGCTGTTGAATCACATATATGTTTATTGACTTGAAGCAATCGGGAATTGAAAATTTGGGATTGGTAATACCCCCATAATCCTCTATAACATATGCAGTGCCACCACCCAATCTTTGAGGTGCCATTTTTTGGGGTGATTTTCCTTCGAATAATGTTTTCAGTTTATCATCCAAACTTGGTTTCTGCTTCGAATCAACGAAATCTACCAAAGCAATACCAAGGCTTTTTATTTTCATCTCTCCATTCCTTCAATAACTTTTATCTCCTCCGCCGTCAGCCCGTACAGCTCATAAACCAGCCGGTCAATCTGCGCATCAACAACTTTTATCTGCCGTTCATAAAGCTCTTTATCTCGTTCCATTCTCGTCTCGTGATGTTTCTTCTGCAGTTCGAGCATGTTCTCAACCAGAGAAACGAGTTTGTCGTGCTTGGCTACATCCTCAGGATTGGAGAAGTCTATCGTGCGGATTGGTGAAGTTTCGATATACTGTTTAGAAAAGCGAATATATCCCCCTCTCATTTGTGTGCTTTGATTGGCAATAATATATCCAAAAAGTCTAGAGTTGAGGATGCCTAACAGATAAAAGATGTTTATATCGTCTTTTTGTGGCCTCAACCCATAGAAGGGGCCTCCTCCCCCACCAGTCATGTAAAGGCTTCTGTCATCGTATATCCATCTTGGGCTTAAAGAAAGTACTTGGATTATCAGCTTAGGGTCTTCCATTTGTGTTAGATTTTGTGAACGACCGAATGCATACCACTGTTCATGATCCCATTTACCTCTTTCCCGCTCTCTTAACGTTTTTTCGTGGGACTTCAGATGTTTCCAAGCGTTTGGATATTTATTTTCAAAGTCAGCTTTGGAGATGAGAACTGCTTTTCCGTCTTTAAGGTAATAGGGGAAAAGCATCCATGAATGAGTATCCGGGTACCCATATGGTTCTATTGATTGACTTTTCAAGAATGGACGTAATACTTCGGGTTCAATATTTCTCGGAGAATCAAGAATGAAAACTTGGTCAGCACTTGTCTGTAATCCCACAAATATTCTAGCAACATCTCCTAACTTGGGAGACACCTTGTTTAGTTTTTCAATTAGAGTAGCGCTTTTGCCAATGACAAAGTTCCATTCTTTTTCTATTACCTTGTTTAGTTCGATTTCTCCACTTTCTGCCTTTTTAGTTGTTTTCCATGCATCAAGGTTATGAACTTTTACAAAATGGAAAGTCTGCCCACCCTTCTTACACAGGAAAAGAAGGCAGGTGTAAGTCGTCGAATTCATGAAGACCTGCTGGTCGGCAAAATGCACAACTTCATATAGGTGCCTGCCTTCACCAATCAGTTTTCGTAATGGTTGGCCATACTTTGCTTGGAAGAACTTGTGGGGTAAGATATAGCCTAAAACTCCTTTATAACTTAAGAGACTTAATCCCCTTTCAAGAAAAACCACGTAGATGTCATAGTTGCCTTTGTTCGCTGAAATATATCTGTCTTTGTAGAACTCTACTTCTTGAGACGCCCATTCCTTCAATGCCTGTATCCGTATGTAAGGCGGATTGCCAATCACACAATCAAATCCACCGCGTTTCATAATCTCTCCAAACCCTTTTACGTCGTCATTCCAATCGAAGACATTTATTCGCCTCATCTCCGCTTCATCGAACAGCGCTGTCTGCTGTTGCGTATCGTAAAAATCCGGTCCGATAAGCGAATTCCCGCACTTGATATTACCCGCAAGATTTGGCAGCATACCTTCCAGCCCTAATTTCGCCTGCTGGTCTATGCTCTCCCTGCTCTCGTGCTCCAGCACCTTCAGCAGCAGACTCAATTTCGTCACTTCCACCGCCTGCGGGTCAATGTCAACGCCAAAAATATTATTCAAAAGAATCCGCTTCTTCTCTGCCGTAGTCAAATACCACTCGTTCTCGCGAACCTGAAAAATCTCTTTTTTCCGCTTCTTCGGCTCGTTACTCGTGTAATAGTCCAGATGATACCGCAGCAAATACGTGTATGCACCAATAAGAAAACTCCCGGAACCACATGCAGGGTCTACCAATTTTATCTCCGCAATCTCATCCGGCGTCTTCCCCTCTATCAGTTTACCAACCGTGTTCCTGACAATATAATCAACGATATACTGAGGCGTGTAATACACGCCACCCGCCTTTTTAACCTCCGGCTTTGTCTCCACCTTTGCCTGATGCCCTGCAGTCAGCCTGATGACCTTACCTAAAAACTGCTCGTAAACGTTGCCTAAGATTTCAACACCGAGAACTGAAAACTCGTATGGCGACTTCGGATAATACAGACTCTGAATAATCGTTTTCAAGACCTTGTCGTCAATGCTCAACGAGGTCGTTATATTATCGGCGTAAAAATCGAATATACCACTGTTATATTTGGATTCCGCTAATTTAAAATGGTTCAGCAAGTGCGTGTAAACGTCAGTGGATTCGGATGCTTTCGTCTGCAACTGCCCATAGTGTTCGATTCCACGGTCTTCGCAAATCCGCAAGAAGATAATCCGGTCTAACAACTTCTGCACTGCGTAGTTCAACTCGTAAATAGACAGGTCGGGATTGCGAAGAGCGATGTTCTTAGCCAGCAGTTCACGCCAGCTTTCTATCTCCTTTAAAAATTCGCTATCCACTTCCGCAGTGCCTTTCTTGCCCTTGGTTGATTGTGCATACCTGTCAAAACTTCCTTTGAGAACCGCTTCTTGTGAAAAGACATCGTATATCTCGTCAAACTTATCGAGATACTCATCAAACGTAAAATATGCAATTCTTCCTACGCTTGGTTTGTCATTTGGACTGGGTTTGATCTGGCAGTCGAAAACCGATAACTCCTCGAAATCCGTTAAAATAGACAAAGGCAGTTTTGCACTCCATGCATACCGCCTCAGTTGGTATGACGGGCTAATGTCTTCTTTTATGTTCACCGCAGGTTTCTTCGCTTCGACAAAGAACTTCCTTTGACCTCCGATTCTGAAACTGTAATCAGGTGCTCTGGTTGAATGTCCCACTTTTATTGCATCCTCGTGAATAACCTCCTTGTATTGCTCTGCATGCCCCTGTTTATTGCTCACGTCCCAGCCCAGCGCTTCAAAGAACGGGTCAATGAATTCTCGTCTTACCTGTGCTTCGTTATATGCCGATTTTTTATAAACGTCAATATTATACCGGAATCGCTCAACGAGTTTTTTCACCTCTTGTTTTGCTTGTTCTTTCATTTTGGCTTCTGGCAACACTTTTTCTTTTTAGAAAAAAGAAAACCTGTGCTAAAAGAAAAACCTTACTTTTTTAGTCAAGCTTTCTTTTCCAAAGAAAGGTTGTTGGTAAAGCTTTTCTTTCTGAGAAAAGGTTTCTTGTGGTTATAAAAGGAGCTAAACAGATACGATATTATACCATCTCGCAGACCACGCCGAGACCCTTATCTTATCAATATTGTGCTTTTCTATCTTTGCTTTCGGGTCTATACTTCGGATGAGCAGCGGAAACGGATACCGATACCCATAATTGCCATATATAATTTCCTTAATCAGATTATGCTCGCCGCTTGCAACTACCATTTTTAGCTCGTTCTTATATTCATCTACCAGCGCTTCAAATACACCTCTTGCCTTCTCGGCATGATGCTTGATGTCCTCGTCGCGGAGTCGTTCAAATCTACGCTGACTCCATCCTCCTTTTGTGTGCTTCTCCTTTACACTACTGCGAACGAACTTGTAATCAATAACCGCTTCTCGATTTATTATTCCGATAAACGTTTCCCCTGCATGTGCCAACAGGATGCAAAATACCCGATTCTGAGTCAATAGTTCTTGCAACTGTGTGGTATCAAAGACACAATCGAGTTTCCATCCGGATTCGGAAATCGGAAACGGTGGTGTCACGATCAGAGGAACCATTCCCATCCTTTTCACATCATAGAAGAGTGCCATACCTGTCGGTGACTCAATCCTTTGCATCAGGTATTTGACATCTTGAAGGTATTTGACATCTTGATCAAGTTCAATATCAAATTCATTCAGGTCAGCGACCGATTCATTTGGGCGCAAGTAAACCGTGACAAGGTCTTCATCTCTTGACCTGAGCGAGCCAATCTGAAACAACAGGTCAGAAGATTGAGCGTTTGTTAATGTAACAGAGCGTTTGAAGGTTAGTTCGTCAGTTTTTTGCTTTTGCTTTTGCTTTTGCTCTTTCAGATTCTCAAGCGTGAGTTCGAGCTTTTCTATCTCTTTCTCTGCTTTTTTCAATGCCAAATCCGCTTCTTGTTTATCAGATACCGCCTTTTTTGTTCGCATCTCTTGCTTCGATAATCGCGTAGATAGCAATTTATTTCCCGATTCAAGCTCGTTAATACGTGTTTGCAGTACTTCGATCTTCTTCTCCAATTCTTTCCGATTAAACAACTTGCCAAACATTTTCATTGTTTTCTTAGCACAGTTTTGGTCGGGAGGGTTGATAAGGGGGGTCTGGCACCTTATTTTAGCACATCCAACAATGCAACTCGCTCTAACACCAGCATCTTTAACTTCTTCTCGCCCACTGCACTTATCTCCGCCTCGGTTATATTGAAAAACTTCTTCACTCTGTCTTTTTTATTCTCATTATGCACCAATTCTGATTCCAATTCCTGTATTGGCTCCTCCTCTATTCCTGTCCTCTTCTTTACTTCCTCAGTAGCATCACTCAGGTCTCTCTCGCCTCCGACATCAACACGAGCATCAACAATAACAATCGCAACTTTTTTCTCGCCTTCTGACACACCCAATGCCAGTGCTCTTTCTATCTGCCTTTTTCCCGCGGCATATAAAAGAATTTCCAGACCTAAATCGCTCGTTATACTCTTTTTCCGCTCCACAGCTCTTACTGCCTTTCTCACCGCGGATTTTATATGCTCCTCGCCAGCTATCAGCTCTGCATCCATGGCTTGTATTGTCACGGCGTATTCATGAGCGATATTTTTCAAAGAAGAAAGAAAATCGTCTATATTTGATATGCTAACTTTACCAGCAACTATTTTGCAGTTCAATCTTTGCTCTTTGCTATCAAGCATTTTTGCTAAGGTACTTTTTTACCGCTGACTGAGCCCGCAGAGAACACAGAGAATCAGAAAAATCATTTAGCTCTACCTCAATTAGTTTATTCGTTTTTTATATACCCCCGTTCCACCAGCACCTCGGCATTCAATATAGAAGCACCAGCAGCGCCTCTTACTGTATTGTGACCCTGCACAATGTATTTTATCTCGTTCTCCATGCTCCCGCCTCTTATTCTTCCTACCGATATACTCATTCCGTTGCCTGCATCGCGGTCTAACTTCGGTTGCGGTCTATCCCGTTCCTCCCGTAGTATAATAGGTTTCTCAGGAGCGAAAGGTGTTTTTATATCTGTGTTGAAGTTCTTAAACGCCTTTTTTACCTCTTCTTCACTCACGCTTTCCTCGAACTTCACCCACATTGCTTCTGTATGACCATCCATCACGGGAACACGATGGCAAGAAGCACAAACGGTGAATGGTGCGTTTTTTACCTCTGAGCCTTCCAGCGTCCCCAGAATCTTAAGAGTCTCACTCTCCATCTTCTCCTCTTCCTTTTCTATAAACGGTATCACGTTATCCAGTATCGCCATAGAAGGCAAACCCGCATACCCGGCACCTGATATCGCCTGCATCGTTGAAACCCGTACCTCATTTATTCCGAATTGCATTAAAGGCTCCAAACTCAAGGTCATCACGATTGTCGAACAATTAGGATTCGTTATAATGAACCCATCCCAGCCCCGCACTGATTTCTGCGTCTCGATTAATGCTAAATGGTCTGCATTTATCTCTGGAATAACCAGTGGCACGTCCTTTTCCATTCTATGCACCGCAACGTTAGTGGAAACCGCATATCCTGCCTGCGCACATCTCTTCTCCACTTCGTTTGCAATTGGTCCCGGCAAAGCGGAAAACATAATTGATATGTCTTCATTCTCCGCAGCGTCCACATCGTCCATGGATTGCACCACCGTTTCCGCTGCTTCCTCAGGCATCGCATAAGGAAGAACCCACTTTGCCACATCTCTGTATCTCTTACCCGCACTTCTCTCAGAAGCAAAAAGAGCACCGAGCTCAAACCACGGATGCCCGTCCAGGAGCTGCACGAACCTCTGCCCCACGCTTCCTGTTGCACCTAATATCCCCACTTTTATTCTTCTCATACGACTTCACTATATCTTCAATTGAAAAAGATTTAAATATATCAGCAATACTTTTGTTGAGCAGATATATAGAATATATATAGATAGGAGTGATAAACGGCAATGGCAAGATTTCCAGAAGCGGAGGCACGGCTCTTCCGTGTGAAAATATGTATGGATTGTAATGCGAGAAATGCGCTCAGGGCGACGAGGTGCCGGAAATGCAACTCGAATAACTTGAGGTTGAAATCCCGGCATAGGGTTAAATAAACTCTTGTTTGGCACTGCGAGTAATGGGGTAATCTAATCTATGAGAAAGGGTAAAGTAATAGCGGTAGCGGGAAAAGGAGGAACAGGTAAAACAGCTATTGCCGCCCTGTTAATAAGGGAAATACTGAAACTGAAGTCTAAAGATAAAGAAAACGGAGATATATGCATCTTAGCAGTGGATGCGGATGCAGATTCTAACCTGCCTGACGCTCTCGGAATATCGTATGATAAGACCGTAGGGGATATAAGAGAAAGCCTGCTGGAAGACAAGCATCGCGACGTTACATTAGACGTGGGGTCGCAATTTGAGGGTAAAATAGCAGAGATAGTAGAGGAAGAAGAGTATTATGACCTGCTGGTTATGGGTCGTCCTGAGGGACCGGGTTGCTACTGCCCTGTAAATCACATAATACGAATGATTATAGATACATTGACGAAGAACTACGATTACACGATAATAGATTGCGAAGCAGGTCTGGAGCACCTCAGCAGGAGGACGACAAGGGACGTAGATGTCATGCTTGTTCTGCTGGATACGACGCTGAAGAGCATAAGAACCGCATTGCGACTGAAAAAGATTGCGGAAGAAATAGACGTTGACGTGAAGAAACTGATAAATATAGCGAATAAAATACCAGCGGGTGATAAGGAGATGGTGATAGCGGAAGCGGAGAAAAATAACCTTGAAATAGCGGAAGTAATACCTTTTGACACTTTGATACAGGAATACGACCTTAAAGGCATGCCGATTGTGGATTTGCCCGACGATGCACCGTCTGTTGCCGTTGTGAGGCGGGTAGTGGAGCGTATAATTTGAGGTGTGCGGTGAGAAATAGCTACGGATAAAAACAAATGAAGATATTTATTTTGATGATATTCAATAGTCATAGATGTATAAACTATCAACTATCGATAGGAGTCGTTGAAGGGGCTATGGGTTCGAAAAAAGAAATAATCTTCTTCACCACGAACAAGAACAAAGTAAAAGAGATAAAGGATTTGGCTGATTCGGAAGCGAAGGACATAACGATCGTGCATCGCGAATATGACTATCCAGAGTTACAGCTTGAAGAGATAGAAGCGGTAGCGAAAGAAAGTGCGAATTATATAAGGGAGAAGATAGCGATAAAAGAGCCCTTCTTCATAGAAGACTCCGGGTTGCTTATTCACGCTTTAAATGGCTTCCCAGGTCCGTTCTCCGCTTTTGTCTTCAATAAAATAGGGAACGAGGGAATCCTGAAATTGATGGCTGATAAAAGAGGAGAAGAGCGAACAGCCACTTTTAAAACCGTCGTTGCATTCTGCGAATCCATTGAAAAGGAGCCAATTCTTTTTATCGGCACCGTGGAAGGTAAAATAGCGGAGAGGGTAAGAGGCGAAGGAGGCTTTGGCTACGATCCCATATTTGAATACGAAGGAAAGACGTTTGCAGCGAGAAATACCGATGAGAAGAACAGGGTCTCACATAGAGGCAGGGCTTTCATGAAATTATTGAATTATATCTCTCTTAGGATGTAAGATTTTTTTTTTTTGCATGTCCGTATATTATCATTTTTTTATTTAATTTAGAAAAATTTAAATAATCCTTTTGTTTTCTATATATTAAGGGTAAGTGGAAAGGCATGAAAAAAGGTAAGGCGCTGGAAAGGTTTGCCGCTATCAAGAAGAGGGAAGAAGGAGATACTGCATCACCGGGATTTTTCCCTGTTCTAAAAATGATTTTATTCAATTCGGTTTTTGAGAGAATGTCAGTGTTTTTACCGCATGACAGGAAATTTTTTGATTTATTTGAGGTGCTTGCGGATAAAGCGGTGGAAGCATCGCAACTGCTGGTGGATTTAAGTGCTGATTACTCCAATCTTTCAGGAATCGGTGAAAAGCTCAAAGTGCTGGAAGAGGAGGCTGATTCGGTTGTTCATCAAATCATACATGAATTATATTACGACCACACACGGGTCACGGAGGAAAAGGGCGACATACGTTATTTCGCTCATAATCTTGACAACGTAATAGATGGAGTAGAAAAAGCGGTGGCAAGGTTGGCGTTTACTCAAAGACCTGCAATTCCAGAACCGGTGAGTGAGTTCTCTCCGATTATACTGGATGCAGCGCTGGAGATAAAAAAAGCAATAAGCTGCTTGCGGGATATGAGATGTGAAGAAGGAAGTTTAGAAACACATTGCATAAGGATAAACGAATTAGAAAACGAAGCAGACAAAATCAATAGGAAATGGCTGAAAATGCTGATGACCACACCGGTGAAAAAAACAGAAGAGCTTCTGGAAAGACTGGTGCTTAAAGAAATAGTGGATATTTTAGAAGATACAATGGACCAGTGTGAGGACGTGGCTAATATTTTAGAGACTTTTAGATTGAAGGGCGGAGTCTGATGGAGTCGGCATTGGCTTTTGTTATCATAATAATTGCTCTTGCGTTGCTCTATGATTTTCTGAACGGTGCGAATGACAGTGCGAATGCGATTGCCACGGTAATTGCTACCAAGGCGTTAACACCGCTAAAGGCGTTGGTTCTGGCGAGTTGTTTTAATATCGCAGGTGCTTTTGCGTTTACAAAAGTGGCGGAAACCATTGGTAAAGGTATTGTTTCTACTACCGGTCTGACAACCAACATGTTTCTCGCGGTTCTTATCAGTGGTTTACTGGGTGCGATAATATGGACTTTTATTTGCACCACGGTTGGCGTACCCATAAGTGTGACGCATTCGTTGATTGGGAGTATGCTTGGTGCGGGAATAGTAGCAGGGGGAACTGGCATAGTACAGTGGGGGGTGCTTAAAGGAAAAGTACTTCTTGCTATCGCGTTCGGTCCGTTTTTGGGATTTATAGCCGGGGCTCTGATTTTTTCACTCGTCAGTTGGTTGCTGTATTTATTTTTTAAAAACACACCTGCAACTAAGACAGAAGGAATATTCAAAAGACTACAGATTATTTCAGCTTCTTTTATGGCTTTCAGTCACGGTATGAATGATACGCAAAATGCAATGGGCGTGATTACGGTAGCTTTGCTGATTGGAGGCTTTATTCCCGCTTTTAATGTTCCCTGGTGGGTAAAATTAATCTGTGGATTTGTGATGGCAATGGGCACGCTTTTAATGGGCTGGAAAGTAATAAGGACGGTAGGGTGGCGATTGACGAAGCTGGAGCCGAAGCATGGTTTCTCTGCTGAGACTGGCGCTGGTCTCGCAGTGGTTGCAGTGAGTTTAGCCGGTATGCCGGTAAGCACCACGCATGTAATAGGTTCGGCAGTGGTAGGGGGGACGTTCTTTCAAAGCCTTCGCAGGATAAGATGGTTTGAAGTAGAGAAAATGGTCACTGCATGGATAATAACCATCCCGCTGTCGGCGGTAATTGGAGGAGCGGCATATTGGCTGGTGCAGTTTTGTTTGTAACTCAGGTATATGCTCGATAAAGAGGGCGGAAAAGCAGGAATATCGTAATTTCCCCCTTGCTTTTAGCTTCCGAAACGATTTTTCATTATGTCAGGCGAATCATATTTATCATAGGCTTTTAAATACAAATACAATAACACTATGATATTAAGACGAGCAAATAAGTGTAAAATGAATTCAAAAGCAAGAGCACATGTGGTCGTCAAGGGGCGAGTGCAGGGTGTTCTCTTTCGCTATGTAACAAGGGACGAGGCGAATATGAGGGGCGTAAAGGGATGGGTGCGAAACATGAGGGATGGTAGAGTAGAAGCGGTGTTTGAAGGCGAAAAGGAGAAAGTGGACGAAATGATAGAATATTGTCATTATGGTCCACCTGCGGCGAAGGTCTCATCGGTAAAGGTTACACGGGAGGAATATACAGGAGAATTCTCCGGGTTCTCTATTCGATATTGAAAATAGAAGTCAAAGTAGTTTGCTCTGTTTCTTCTACAGCTTTACTCCACGTCTTATAATCCCTCAACTTCCACGCACCCGCCGTCTTCAGCTCTTCTATCCCGCATCCGGGCTTTCCTGAGGAGCGATAGCAAGCCAAGCAATTACCATCACAACCCTCCACCGGCGAAAATTCGTCATCGCTACCTCGCCTAACATAAATCGGTATATTAATCCCCTCACAATTCCTTGAAGTCATGAACTCCTGATTTAAACCGCTAAACCTTGCATTACCGGCTTCAATAACCTTCTCAAACTCCATACACAACCCCATCGGCACTTCCTTTCTCTTGCATATCTCCTTAATCATCCCGAACAACTTCCTTCGATATTCTATTCGAGCATGCTTCCTACCGCTCATCTCCTCCACGTATAACCGCTCATATTTCCTCCTCATCTCCTTACCATACTTGCTCTCGATTTTAGCGTATATTCCACGCTCCATCGCCTTCGGAATGTCCAAACAGCTCGTTATTAAATGCGATGCGCCTGCATCCACTACTTTTACTATCAACTCTTCCAGTTCTTGCTCGTCGCTTGTTATGTAAGGTAAAACGGGGTCCACACGGCAAACCGTGAAAATATCTTCGTTGGAAAGCCGCTCTATATTCCTCAGCAGTTCCTCAGTAGAGGCACCACCGTTCATCATCCATTCCCTCTTCGTTTCGTCCAGCGTCAATATGCTGAGTTGAGCGAAGGAGTGTTCCTGCTTCGCGAGAAGTCTTATCGCCTCCTCACTTATCACTCCTTTCGTTACTACCTCCACCGGGATGTTTCTCCGCACGAATACTGCTATAATCTTCTCAGTCAACTGATACTTCTCGTTTATCGGCTGAAAAGGGTCTGTCACCGGTGATAAATAACCACAACTCGCCACTCTCAGCTTATTCAATTGCGCCTCCACTACATTATCAAAATCCTTGAATACCGTAATCACGCCTGTTTTGCGAAAGTGCGCGAAATGACCGGGAAACGCATGTGCGTAACAAAAGAAACAGTCATGCTCGCACCCGTTATAAGGGTTTATCAATAACCGCTCTGATGTGCACTCTCGCATTCCGTAAGGCTCTATACCACTCCACCAACCATGCAGTTCCTTTTTAGACTGGACAGTTCTATGGAGTGGCGCTTTTTTTATTTCTATTACTTCAGTCATCGCTCAATCAAGAATAAACGTGAATACAAACATAAAAAATCAAGAAAAGATTTATAAAGTTAATAGTCATAAAGAAGTTGTAAGATGGAACGCACAAAAATACCCGATATAATTGACAATAGAACAGTTTTGTTAAAAAATGAAATCAAATTAAAGCAAGTTTAAAGGGCTTTGTGGTTTATGGCAGTTAAAATGAATGGAGAAGAACTGAAATTAATTCTGGAAGAAGGAGAAAATCGAACAACGGAGTTTAAGGAGAATATGGAAGGGTTGGATAAAGAAATTGTTGCTTTTTCAAATGCGCGTGGTGGAAGAATACTGTTAGGAGTTAGCGATTCAGGAGGGATTAAAGGAATTAACATAACAAACAGACTGAACTCGCAGATTCAAGATATAGCCAATAACTGCCAGCCAAGAGTAGATATTGTAATTGAGGAAATTGATAAGATTCTCATTATAGAAGTTCCTGAAGGAGAAGAAAAGCCATACATGTGTAGTAAGGGTTTTTATCTGAGGATAGGACCAAACTCACAGAAATTATCGAGAGATGAGATATTAAGATTTGCCATCCAGGAAGGAGGAGTAAGGTATGATGAACAAATAAACACCCGGTTTGATTTTAAAGAAGATTTTGATGAGAGAAGATTTTCGGAATTTCTAAAAAGAAGTAAAATAACAGTAAATTTGCCTTATGTGAATATTTTAGCTAACCTTGATCTTGCCGAAAAGCAAGAGGGAGAAAATTATTTCAAAAATGTAGTTGGATTGTTCTTTTCTAAAAATGTCAAAAAGTTTAATCACTCTGCTTACACCTCCTG
This sequence comes from Candidatus Methanophagales archaeon, assembly GCA_030602585.1. Taxonomy (GTDB): domain Archaea; phylum Halobacteriota; class Syntropharchaeia; order Alkanophagales; family Methanospirareceae; genus JAFNKG01. Next base: position 16,048 of record JAUVZJ010000023.1, read on the forward strand.
TATTCTTTTTAAAGGCAGGGATAGGTCGCATATTATTGATAGAAAGGATTTTGATGGTAATCTTGTAGAACAGGTAGAAGATGCTGTGAGATTTGTCGAAAGGAATACTTTACTGGCTTATCAAATTAAAGGGCTTGAAAGGAAAGAGATAGAACAGTACCCTGCTGATGCAATAAGAGAAGGAATAGTAAATGCAATAATGCATAGGGACTATTTTGAAACGGGAAGCAATGTTTTTGTTTATATTTACGATGATTTTATCGAGATTATCAATCCCGGAGGGTTATTCAGGATAAAGAAAGAGGAATTGGGGAAAATCTGCGCAAGGAGAAATGAATTGGTTGCTGAACTTTTCAGGATGCTTTGGCTTGTCGAGAAGGCTGGAACGGGAATACAGAGGATGAAAGATGCTATGAAAAATGTGGGATTAAAAAAGCCTAAGATAGATGTTTCTGAAAACTTCTTTACGATAAGATTTTATGGACACAAGAAAGAAGAACTTGCCAAAATATCCGAAGGAAAAGAAATTATCAAATTAAATGAAAGGCAGAAAGAGGCAATTGAATTTGTTAAAGAAAAGGGTAGAATTACAAATAGCGAATATCAAAAATTAAACAACACAACGAGAGAGACAGCAAAGTTAGACCTTGATAAAATGTTAAGATTAGAGATATTTGAAAGAAGGGGCAGTGGAAGAGGTATATTTTACACATTATCAGGTAATTGGGTAAAATTGGGTAAAAATGGTAAAAGTGAAAAAAGGGGATAAAAAGTGAAAAAAAATGGGTAACTCAATTTTTAACAATTAGGGACAAGTTGAGATTTCTATGGCTAAAGAATCTCGCTACTGGAAAGACTGGCTTGATAAAGCTGAGAAGGATTTGGAAAGGGTAGAAAAACGTCTTGAGAATGGAAATAGGTAAAAATGAACCTAAGAGTAAGAAAAATATACGAAGCGCTGTTTGCACTCGAAGACCTTAGAGAGATATACAGGCAGGCATTACCCACAGGACTCGACGAAAACGAAGAAAAGCAATTATCGGATGGCATAGCTCGTGTAGAGACAATCATAAGAGAATTAAAAGAGGGTAAAGGTAACCCTGTTCAGCGTGTCGGGGATAGACTCGAACTGAGAACGAGAGAGGAAGAGTTCATAAACATCAATCCGATTCAACCGGGCGGGAGATTAACGCCGGAAGCGAGAAAAGCACTTATTGCATACGGCGATGGATATTCAGTCTGCGATATGTGCCTGGAGGGCAGGCTCGATAAGATAAGAAAGCCGCCTGTGGACGAATTCCATACGGAATTAGCGGATTTCGTGGGCATGGACGAAGCAAGAGTTGTGCCGGGTGCGAGACGAGGTTTCCAGGCTGTTACATCCTCTCTGCTTGAGAACGGCGACGTCGTGATAGTTTCGGATTTGGCGCATTATACAGAGTACTTAGCGGTAGAAATCGCAGGAGGCGTAATCAAAGAAGTCCCGTCAGGTCCGAAGAACATAATTACCGGCGATGCAGTAGCGGATAAAATAGAGAGTGTGAAAGATGCGACTGGAAAACTACCTGAACTCATCATAATCGAGCATTTCGATTATCTCTTCGGGAACGAGCATGACGTGTATGGCGTGGGGAAGGTTGCAAAGGAATATGGCATCCCGTTTTTATACAATGGCGCTTATTCCGTGGGGATGGTGCCGGTGAACGGTAAAAAAATAGGTGCGGATTTCGTTGTGGGGTCAGGACACAAGGGTATGGCTTCCGTTGCTCCTTCTGGCATCCTTGCCAGCACTGATGAATGGGCACCAAAAGTATTCAGAAGCAGTCAAATTGTTGGAGATGTTACAGGCAGGCGATTCGAGAATAAAGAGCCTGTGTTGATGGGTTGCACGCTGATGGGCGGAACTTTGCTCTCCATGATGGCTTCTTTTCCACACGTAAAAGAGCGAGTGGAGAGATGGGAAGAGGAAGTGAAGAAGTCAAATTATTTCATTCGTGAGTTCTTGCGCATAGAAGGGAACAAAATTGCAAGTGAATGTCCTCGTAAACATACGCTTTCTAAGGTTGATACTCGTGATAGCTTTGACAGGATTGCGAAGACGCATAAGAGGCGAGGGTACTTTCTCAGCGATGAACTGAAGCGAAAAGGAATTGTGGGTGAGTTCGCAGGTTCTACGCGGGTCTGGAAGCTCAATACTTATGGGTTGAGCTGGGACAGGATAAAGTATCTGAGCGAGGCATTCATAGAAATAGCGGGGAAATATGAGTTGCCGGTGAGATAGATAAAATTCAATTGGCATGTATTATATGGGAGGTGTTGGGATGAGGTCAAAGTCAAAAATACCTCTTTCTATGTGCGCACCTATGTTAATGAACTCAAGCTGAAGTTTTGGGTCTTCCTGGTTGTAAAACGTCGTCCACGCATTACTATCCGTACAACACTCAGTCCAACTTTCAACCGTTGTGTGGGGCAGTAAATGTTTAAAATGCATTTTTTGGCTATCTATTTGAACATTCCTTTTATCATCCACGAAAATTATGTTAAAACTCCCATATAAAGTGTAATTCGTTGGATTATATACTTGTATAGGATACTTGAAGCCATAACCAACTTCTTTACAAGAGATGGCATAGTCCTGGTTCCAGGTCACTTCTACTTTCACTTTTCCCCTTACTTCGTCAGAAACTTGTTTTAATATTTCAAATAGAGGCGTTACCGTTTCTTCTATTTCTGCTCCATAATTTCCCCATGCCATATAACCTGCACCAAGTATGCCAACTACAACGACCAATGTTAGTATCCCTTTTATTATCCCCTCCTTTTTATATCCCATCCTAATTTTTTATCAAGATTTATGCTATAAAAAGTGTATGTGTTTAGGTGAAACGAGAAATAACCAAGGAGACCGCTTTGTTTATGATGGAAAAATTTCAAAATCAAAACGGAAGCTTCTCGAAGGAGGAATAAACGTATTTAAGAGTAGTTTTTTACGAGCTAAACACATACTAAAAAGTTTTCGTTTCGTCTGGTTTGTAGCAAAAACTGGAAAAAGGTTTATAGCAGAGATTTTGATTTGTGAGACAGTCTCTAAAATCGGGGGCATCCATGCTATTTTACGGCTATTAATCGTCGCTACATCTTTCAAGTCTAAAATTAACGATTGTCTTTTGATTTTGTCCATCTAATAAGCTTTTTAAACTTTGACTCTGACCATTCTATTGTTTTCATATCTTCAGAAATATTAAGCCATACCTGTTTTGAACGATGCATAGTAGCACCAAAGCTGGTGAACTTCAACCTGTAAAGCCTTCCGCCAATCTTTATAAGTTTTTTAAGTTCGCTAAGTTCACTCCCAAAAAAGTCTAAAGGGAATTTTACGTCCATTGTATCTCTCTCCTGGTGAATTAGAGTCATCCTTCTGGGTTTTATAAGTTTCTTTGGTTTAAGTCCCTCCTGCTTAGGATATGTTTGTTCAATCTGATTCTCGTGAACTTTTGTCTCATGAAATCCTAAATTTGTAATGTCATTAGCAATTCTGAGATATTTCGGCGGTTCATTACACTCGACAATCTTCACCCATAATAGTTTTTTCCTTGGAAAACCCCACGAATAACAGTGTTTTACCTGCTTATGACCATTAACATACTCGATATAATCTTCTTTGACAACAGTGATAGGTTCAGGCTCGATAAGAAAACCAGTAAATCCTAATTCTGGTTCCTGACTAAAACTATGGTAAACTAGAGCGGTTGTTATAAGAGTTGAGGCAAAGGCTCCAATTACATATGAAATTGCTTTTATCCGTTCTTCTAAATTGGAAATACAAAACATCAATAAAACAAGTATTGCAAATCCTATTTGAACTTCCAGTATGAATATTACCAAAAAATTTTTATTACATTTTCTCATCATATCACCTGATTAATTGTCTTTATTCCAAGCCCCAACCACTCCACACCCGAATGAATTCGGGTGCATCCGTTTTTCCCGCCACAGTGCCAACGGGACAAGCTCTAAAATGCGGGGCATCCCTAAATTTATTGTTTTTGTCTTCTTTTTGGTTTAAGTTTTAATTCTGTCATTATGCCCTTGAATTTTATTTCATCTATTTCAAATCCAAATCGGTCTCTAATTTTCTCTCTAATCCTTTGCCCGAATCTCTTTCTCATTTTTCACCTCCTTTTTTTCTGTGATTTCGAATTATTATCTCCAATAGCCAGGAATATTATCTGCTCCGGGATCAAGTATTGCATCATAGTTAGAGAAAAGCACAATGTACATTGCACCACTACCAGTAGCATCTTTAAATCCAAACAGGTATTCAATTTTTGAAATTGTCTTTTCCTCTATCCCCCATTCTCCATAAATTGCTTCATCAGCAATTTTTCCAAATGTTGTACCATCCTCATATAATGTTACTTGAAATGATCCTGAGGATGTCTCAAAATATGCTGTTACAGGATATTCAATTTCGAAAGATGATGTTGGTGATACTGGAGTTGGTGTAGGAATAGATACTGGTGTTTCCTCCTCAATACATCCCGCAAATATTACAGCCGCTACAATTGCTACTATGGCTATCAGTCCTGCTATGGTTTTCTTTTTCATATTTTTTCCACCTCTTTTTAATTTATATCGGTTTCATATATAAAGCCCCAGCCACTCCACACCCGATTGAAATCGGGTGCATCCATGTCCGTCGTGGAGTTATTACGCAAATATACCACTGATAAACCGTCTAAGCACTAAAAGCACAACTGCAGCGGCAATTATTGACCAGAAAATATGCTCTAATCTTCCTGTTTGTATAGCATAAATCAAACCCATACCTATGATAAAACCACCTATGATAAGAGATATTAAAAAACTAAATGATATTCCCTGTTTTGTATTCATTTTTTCTATCCTTGATTTTAGTTTTTATTCCTCTACAGCCCCAACCACGCCCACCCGATTGAAATCGTGCATCCCTGTTGTTGATAGCCCAAATCTCTCTACTAATGCTATTATCTTCTTCATTATTTTTTCATTCCTTTAATCTTATTTATATCTTTGTCCAGAGCATGAATGCAATCAAAAGCCCGAACACAACAATTACTCCCGCAAAAAGAACAAGTATCAAAACATGACCCAACACTTCGGGCTTTTCCGCTATGGTTCTAATAGCTACTATTATTACCCAACTTCCAGCCAATACCGAGGCTGCCATTACAATACCTGCGGATATTGCAATCCATGCACTATTTGTAATTCCTTCTTCTGCTACCTCTTCTTGCGCAGACGCAACTCCTATTCCTGTGAAGAATAAGAACAAGCAAAGCGTTAATACAAACAATAAGTTTACTTTTATATCCATTGTCCCCATTTCACATCACCTCTTATTTCTTTTTTTACTTTAACCCTTCTTAAAGCCCCAACCGTGCCACGCTCGGACTGAAGTCCGAGACATCCTTGGTGGTTGGACTTACCTTTTCTTTCATGCATCTTTTACTCGTATTTCAAGTGTTTTTGCATATAACGTTCCGAGCGTATCTGAAGTTTGCGGAGCGTTAGCGGAGCAAATTTGGGCGAAGGCGTTAGCCACAGTCAGATACGCTCTGTTAGGTGGCGTTGCCATTTTTCCCATTTCTAAACATTTACTCTTCATAAATTATTGCAAAAGCCCAAGCACTGTACTTAATGTCAATTATCTTTTTGTCCTGATTTTCTTTTAACCATTTATTTACCTTTTTGTCAGACATAAAATATTTTACTTGTTTCATTTTTTCCATTTCACCTCCTAATTTTTTTATTTGTTATACATTTAAGTCACATACCCCGTATTTAATATACGAAGCCTGTATTATGCTCTAACATGAGGATAAATAAGCTTTTCGATTTTTTTCGACTTCTCATTTTTGGGATGTAGCATCCATAAAAAAATTAGCATAAAGAGTTATATAACCAGTCTTGAGCGCCTTTTCTTCCTCCTCATCTATCTATTTCCCTTCTAACAACCGCCCTAAAAATACCGCAAGGTCAACTATCTCAAAATTATATTCACAACCGCATTCCTCTTCTCCTTCCGCCTCTTCCTCTTTCTCCGTCTCCGTTTCGCGCTTCAAACAATTCAAATGTGACAAGCATTTCGGACAGGTGGTTATCAACACATCCACTCCCTTTTCTTTTACTTCATCCAGCCGGAAAGCCCTGAGTGCTTTGCTCATATCGTTGCAGTTCATCATCCCACTGACACCACAGCAAAGAGAATTGTCTTTGGAGTGATTCAGTTCTACATACCTCACCCCTGTCTTCGTTATCGCATCCCTCGGCGCTTCGTATAACTGAAACCGTTTCATTGCGCAGGGGTCATGGTATGTTACCGTTCTGGCACGATTATGTGCTTCTTCTACGTCCGTGAAATCCATTTTATCGCTCAACAATTGAGAAATATGTATAACCTCCACACCCATAGCTTCCAGTTCGTAATATTTCTTGAAAGTGAAGAAACACTCAGCACAACTTACAACGAGTTTCTTTATGCCAGTTGCCTTTATTTTTTTTGTATTGTAAGAAGTGAGCTGCTCGAAGACCTTATAATTACCCTGATAAAGCATATCGTGACCACAGCATTTCAAACTTGCAATTCCTGGTGTTATCCCTATTTTATTCAGCAGCTTTACTGCGTAATCACCTATCGCATGAAAGTTCACGCCTACGTCCATGAACAGGTCGAAATAATCCAAACAGCCGGGGAAATAGCCATACTCGCTATTTTCATCAATTTCACCTTTGAAATCCGCAGGCACACCTTTATCAAAGAAAGTCATGAAAGTGGCTATCTCGGAAAATACCCTGTGCGCTAAATTATCCTCGTTTGCTCCTCCTTCGCTCCTCAAACTCAGTATAAGAGCTGGAAAATCCACTTCCTGCGGACATACAGCATAGCAATTGTCACAAATCAAACAGTTCCATTGCTCATTCTCATCTGTATCAGTATCCGTATCAAAATTATATAAGAAGCTACGAGGATTGAATTTTGATACCCTGCGCATTGGACAAACTCCCGTGCATTGCCCGCATTGATAACAAAGCCTTGAAATCCGCGAATATCCTTGTGTAATGCTTTCGCTATTTTTTGCCATGGTATAAATGAAAAACTATACATACTATTATTATGAAAAGACTTACTTATTTGTCCCTACATCAAAAAATTTTGCTTATCTTCGCCTTCGCACCCATCTCCTCCTCTATCCGCAACAATTGATTGTATTTACCCGCCCTTTCGCTTCTTGCGGGTGCACCGGTTTTTATTATCTCTGCGTTTATTGCAACCGAGAAATCGGCGATGAGCGTATCCTCAGTCTCGCCAGACCTATGGCTGACTACTTTCTTATATCCGTTTTCAGAAGCCAATTTAGCGGCATCCAGAGTTTCCGAAATACTACCTATTTGATTCAACTTAAGCAGAATGGCATTTGCCGCTTTTTTCGCTATGCCTTCCTGAAGTCGCTTGACGTTTGTCACGAACAGGTCATCGCCAACTATTATTTTCCGCGGCATCCTCATCGTGAGTTCCGCAAATAACTCGAATGATTCCTCTTCAAAAGGGTCTTCTATCAATTCTATCGGATATTTCTCCACAAGCGCTTGATAGAAGTCAATTAGCTCAGAGCCGTCTTTATCCACGCCGTCTATCACGTATTTTCGCTTCGCTGCGTCGAAGAAAGAAGAAGCCGCCGCATCCATACCCAACCGTATTTCATCCTCAGAATATCCCGCTTCGCTTATCGCTTCCGTTATCGCATCGAGTGGCTGAACCGTCTCACGCATAGGCGGTGCATAACCTCCTTCATCTCCTACGTTCGTGGCTATTTTACCGTATTTCGCCGCCAACACTTTTTTAAGCGCGTGATATGTCTCAACACCAGCCCTTAAATTATCGCTGAACCTGTCAAAACCTATGGGTAGGATAATAAACTCCTGTATGCTCAGCTCGTTACCTGCATGCTGTCCGCCGTTTATCACGTTCATCATCGGTACCGGAAGCTCATACTGTAGCCCCATCCCGGCGACGTCCTCACAGACATATTCAAAGAGCGGCTTTTTTAACGAATCCGCTGCCGCTTTACAAACCGCCATCGAAGTTCCGAGAATAGAATTTGCACCCAATTTCGACTTGTTTTCCGTTCCGTCCAGTTCTATCAGCCGCTCATCTATGTCCCGCTGTTCGAGAGCGTCCATTCCAATTAGTTCGTTTTTTATCACGGTATTCACGGCTTCAACCGCTTTGAGAACTCCTTTGCCGCCATATCTTTTCTCATCACCGTCACGTTTCTCCCACGCCTCTTTACTTCCGGTTGATGCCCCCGAAGGCACACTCGCTCTGCCAAATCCGTCCGCTGTATGCACTTCTACTTCTATGGTCGGATTTCCACGAGAATCCAGAATCTCTCTTCCTTTTATTTCCTTTATCGCTATTACTCTCATGATTAATCTATTTCCCAAATAGCAATTTTAAACTTCTTATCTTTATTTTTATTATAGTTCTTATATCGTGTATTTTTCTATAAGCTAAAATGGGGTAAAGAAGGAAAATTACAGATGAAGGCAAAAACAAACGAGGAAAAAACAGAAACAACGAATAGGGTGCTTGTAACAGACCATATTTCAGAAGAGGGTATAAATAAGCTGAAGGAGTTTGCAGAAGTTGATATTGAATTAGAATTGAGCAAGGAAGATTTAAAGGAACGTATTGCGGGCTATGATGCGTTAATCCTGAGAAGTGGCACGAAAGTGACGAAAGAAATAATAGAAGCAGGGGACATCGGCAGATTAAAGGTAATAGGCAGAGCGGGTGTCGGCGTGGATAACATAGACGTGGAAACAGCGACGGAAAAAGGAATTATGGTGGTGAATGCGCCGGAAGCAAATACTATATCCGCGGCGGAACATACCATCGCAATGCTGTTCAGCCTTTCGCGAAAAATACCGATTGCCAACGTCTCGCTGAAGTCGGGCAAATGGGAGAGAAAAAAGCACATGGGTGTGGAAGTAAATGGCAAGGTATTAGGCATAATAGGTTTGGGAAGAGTGGGAAGTGAAGTAGCGAAGAGGGGAAAAGGGCTTGGAATGAGAGTCGTTGCTTACGACCCCTTTATATCATTGGAGAGTGCGAGAGAGCTTGGAATTGCTCTTTTAAGTTTTAATGAAGTTCTTTCTGTCGCCGATTTTATATCACTGCATACACCACTGACAAAGGACACGCATCACCTGATAGGTAAGAAAGAGTTCGAGTTGATGAAAGACGGTGTTCGTGTGATAAATTGTGCAAGGGGGGGGATATTAGATGAGGATGCGCTGAAGGAAGCGATAAAGAGCGGTAAAGCAGCAGGAGCGGCTCTGGATGTCTTCGAGCACGAGCCACCCGATGAAAGTGACTTGCTGGAACTGGAAGAAGTAATTGTTACGCCTCATTTGGGTGCATCCACGGAGGAAGCGCAGAGGGTTGCCGCTGTGGTTATTGCAGAGGAGGTAATAGAGGCGTTAAAGAACAAGCCTGTAAGGAATGCCATGAACATGATATACGTCGAAGAGGAGTTGATGGACGTTATAAAGCCCTATTTAGTATTAGCCGAGAAACTTGGGCGACTCGCTGCACAGCTCATACCAAAATCGAGTAGGCTTGAGCAATTTGACGTTTCTTATGAAGGAGAAATAGGACTGGCAAGGGCAGGCATAGGGAAAAACACGAGATTGATAACCGTAGCAATGCTGAAGAGTTACCTCTCCTGGTTCACCGATGGTGTGAATTATGTGAATGCCGAGGCAATAGCGAAGAAATCAGGGATAAAAGTTACGGAAAGCAAGACAGGGGACGTTGAAAATTTCGCCTCTTTGATTAGCATTACAGCGAGCATGCGGATAGGAGATGAAGGAAAAAAAAGGACCGTTGCAGGCACACTCTTTGGAAAAGACGACCCAAGAATAGTGAAAATAGATGGGTTCAGGGTGGATGCATCTCCTTCTGGCTACATGCTTATATGCTCCTTCCTCGATAAGCCAAGGGTGATAGGACCTGTTTGCATGATTTTAGGCGACCGCGGCATAAACATAGCCGGAATGCAGGTGGGAAGGGAGGAAGTAGGAGGCGAAGCTGTTATGGTGCTTAATGTGGACAGTAGCGTTAGTGAGGACATAATGGAAGAGATAAAAAAGGTTGAGAATATATTTGATATTAAGCTTGTGAAGCTGTAGTGGTAAGATGGCAAAAAGAGACGATGAGAAAGAGAAAAAGAGTAAAATTTGAGCGATATGGATGGTGGAAAAAGAAGAAATTGAGTAAGAGCTGGAGAAGACCCCGTGGCAGGGATAACAAGATGAGACTGCATATAGCGGCGAAAGGTGCAAGGGTGAACGCAGGATATAGGAGAAGGAAAGAAGAAAGGGGGCTACATCCTTCAGGGCGGAGAGAAGTGCTTGTTTTCAATACGAATGACCTTGCTAAGGCAGAAGTTGCAAGAGAGGAAATAGCAGTGCGAATAGCATCAAGTGTTGGAAGGAGAAAGAGGGAAGCGATAGAGGCTGAAGCGGCAACGCTTGGTATAAAGGTGCTTAATCCTATGCAAACGTAACGTACCTGCTCAAAATTCTGTGGAATTTTGAACAGAGAATGAAAAATACATTTTGCATTTTTCAATTTGCACTCGGCATTTTGCAATTAATAGCTCGAAATCCACAAGATTTTGAGCTATTCCGATATCTCCGTGCCTCGATGTTTCCCGTGAACAGCATCTAAAATATTACGGGGATTACTTCCGTCAATGACGATGGTCTTTATTCTGCTTCTTTCTATTATTTTCGCTGCAACAGGGTCTATAACAATTCTCGACCCTGCTTTTAGTTCCTCTTTCATTGTTAGGGCTACGAGTTCCTTTGGCGTGAGCCTGTCGTATTTTTTCGCATCTGGATACTTACGGGGGTCTGCATCATAGACACCATCTACCGATGTCACATCTATAAGGAGGTCTGCATTTACGTATTCAGCGAGAATCGCAGCCACTGCATCGGTTGTATAACCAGGACTTACGCCACCCATCACTGTTATTTTCGCACTTTCGCCTTTCACCGCAGCCTTAGCTTCTGCAACTTCTTTATAATCAGAGAAAGGTTCAGGATACGCATCTTTTAGAGCAGAAATAAGCAATTTCGCATTTATTCTTGCCACTGCTATGCCTATATAATCGCAAAAAGCTTCGTTCGCACCCAGATCACGTGCTATTTTTATACGTTCACGTGCTATTTCGCCACCACCGGTAACCATGTATAGATTGCATGATTTCGCAAGCTCCTCTAATACCGATGCAATCTTTTTTATGCTCTCAGCATCCGAGAAAAAAATGCCGCCCAATGAAACGACAACTTTCATGTTATCATTTCCTCACTCTTTTTCATTAATAAACCTTTCTTTAAAAAAGGAAAAGTGTATAGAAAGGAGAAACACAAAAATGTGCGAATCGAGTGTGCTAATAGAAAAAGAAGGAAGAAGAGAATTGCTGATGGAGGATGTGGTTCATGTAAAAGTTGATGGTGAAGATATAAAACTCACGGGAATCTTGGGCGAGACACGAGACACAAAAGGTAGGCTAAAGGAAATAAATCTGATGAAGCATACGATAGTCATAGAAGAATGATGCGCCTCGTTATAGAAGCTGGAGTGCGGGAAAAATTCGAGATATGCGTTGGCATTGCGGAGATAAGAGGCGTGATGCAAAAGGGAAGCGATGAAATAAGCAAAGAAATAGCAGATGTTGCGGCGGAAATAAAAAGCAGATATAACATTGACGAAGTGAAGGAGATAAGAACAATCAGAATGCAAAGGGACTTCTTCTGGCGAATGGGTATTGACCCGACAAAAGTCCGTCCGGCGTCAGAGGCATTACTGAGAAGGATTTTGCTGAATAAAGGGCTGCCGAGGGTATCGCCAATTGTGGATGCTTACAATCTTGCATCAGTGGAGACACTGCTTACCTTCAGCGCTTTTGACATGGAGCGAATAGACACGCCTTTGTCTGTGAGGTTTTCGAGAGAGGGTGAGGCGGTGACTTTGATAGGGAACAGGAGAAAGGAATTAACGGGCAAAGAGATAGTCCTCTGTGATTCTGAGAAGATTTTATGCGTGTATGTGCATGGTGATGTGGAAGAAACGAAGGTAACGAACTCTACGAAGAACGTGCTTTTAGCTGCTTATGGTATCCCGGGAATGTCGAAGGAAGAACTCAAAGAAGGCGTAATCGCAGCATCGGATTACATAAAGAGGTTTGCGGGTGGAGAGGTTGGGAGAGTGGAGGTGTATGAGTAAAGTAATGGGTATTTTTACAAAGAAAGTTTGTTGGATTACGAAATCCATGGGCCCGAAGGGATTCGAACCCTTGACCGCCCGGTTATGAGCCGGGCGCTCTAACCATGCTAAGCTACGGGCCCCTTTCTTTTAATTATCATTTGTCCTTTTCATATAAATTACTTATATTGATATTGCCTGTCACATCATTAAAACGTATATGTTCAAAATTCCACCGAATTTTGAGCAGACAATGAAAAATGAAAATTGCAAAGTGTAAAATTTTATTTTACATTTTTCAATTTGCACTTTGCTTTTTGCATTTAATTACATTAAAACGTCC
>JAUVZJ010000019.1 GCA_030602585.1 Candidatus Methanophagales archaeon
TTGCAGATGTGGAAAAAAACGTATTGGCAAACTCTGATGAGCCTGACAACGAACATCTTCAAAATAGAATCGCTAATTATCTTCACACTGAATACCCTAAGAAAATATAACATAATATTTATGGGGGGTTCTACTTAACAACCCATACAACGCCGAGACTATTACTAAATCCAAGTTTTGAGTTTTCCCTATTTTCTCCCAAGAACTAGAATAAATTTGACGATAAATTTGTGAATGCATCCCGGTATATCTTTTATACGCTTCCATGTAGTTTATGGTGCCGTCATTAGGATACCCAACATCTTGTCCAAACGAGATAGAGAAATACTCAAACAATTTTCTTCTCAAGCCTAATAAATTCTCTCTTGATGAAGCGGTTAAATAATTGATGATAGAACTCTTTGTGCTGTATTCTGTTATTCCTCCTTCTTCTCTTTTAGATCTACTACACGGAATCAATATAAGAACTCTTTTCACTATACTCACCTCGCTCTTATTTTTGGCTCAATATTTCTCAGAAATGCTCTAACATCTTTAGGGGGTATCACCTCAACAGACTCATCATCTCGGACTAAGATAATATGAACGTTAAGTACTTCAAAAACTAAGGATTTTGAATATTTCTTAAGAATGAGCCTATAAGAAAGCTTTGCCCCCTGTTCAGTCCTTCTGAAAGGTATACAAATGGCATACTTTGTTTCGTTGTTTAGTGTGGTGATGCTTTTTAGAATCTGACCCATGCTAGTATCAAAATTTACATTATATTGTGCAGTATATCTATCGTAGTCCCCCTTCACTTCTATAATCCATTCTTCATTTCCCTTTTTAGCTATTAAATCAACTTTATTTCCAGAATTTATTTGTGTATTTTCTAATACTTCAAATCTTCTGCCTTTAAGCCAGTTCTTCATTATTTCTTGCACCTCATCTTCTCTCATTGTTACCTCCTATTACCTTTCTTTTAACGTATCTATTTAAGACGATAAATCTATCTTTTCAAAAAAGATTGCAAGAAAGTTTTGTGCACACCGTTTCTTTTCCTTCGATTACTTCTATTATCCGCTCTGTGAAGTTGCCATTTACAATCACGCAACACATCTTATTCCGCATTAAAAATCCCGGCAGTTCTGCGTCAACACACCCCTTATCCCCTTTCTCAATCATTTCTTTCGCATGAATCCGTTCTATCAAAAGCCCTTCTTCATCCAGTATTCCATCCACATCAGTCAGTTTTATGAATGTCTTTTCACCCAATTTATTTGCAACAAACGCAGCTATCGTGTCTGATGTGACATCCCATGTATGTGGTAAACAATCATCTGCTTTCAGGATTTTATAAGGTAGTAATATGCACATATGCCCCGCATTGCTTAGTTCCTCCAAGCTTTCAATTAGGGGCGCAGTTTCTCCATCTGCTAAGAAAAAACCGTATTGGTGCATTGCAAGAACAGCCATCCAGTGCGCCGCATCCTCTGAGATAGCCATCCTCTCTGAGAGTTTCTTTATCACTTCTACAAAAGGTCCACCGCCGGGTATAATAATGAAAGAAAGTGCCTTCTTCTCTGCATAATTTCTAAGAAAATGCATAATTTCTCTTCCTTTAGCCATTAAGCTGCCGCCAAATTTTATTATTAGTTTCATCTATCGCTATAATATCCCTTTATCCCCACAGACGTATTTTTCAAAACCAGATTTGCCAGTTCCTGATTGGGAAAAGAGCCTAATCCGCAGTCTGGTCCCACATATTTTATTCGTTCTTCAAAAAGGGAATATGCCTTCTCCAGCCGCTTCTTTACTTTATCAGGGCTGTTATATTCATTAACTATAGTCTCCAAAACGCCCTTATCCCTAAATGCGCTTGTATGATGTATTTCATCGTATTCTGCAGCCATGCTGAGTATATCAGTTCTTGAAACGCCGATGCGTAGGAATTTATCGTATTTATCAAGTTGTTTTTTATCTATCAGCGTTAATAGCGAAGGATTAGCCGCAGATTCCAGCCCTATCACCTTTATCCCTTCCGCCTGGCACACGGTCTCGTAAAAAATAGGAGAATGAAGGTGTATTTGTGTATCAACGCCCTTTCGGAACGCAAATTCAGAGGCGAGCTCAAGTGCCGTAACTATGCCTTCCTCTTCTATACGCGGGTCTAATCCCATGCTTGGCTCGTCTATTGATGCGCATTTCACTTCGTAATTCGTCGCTTCTTCTACCGCATGCTTTATAAACCTTCCTATGGATTTCGCTATGTTCGATAACACGTCAATATACACGGGAGGCGGAAACATGTTATAATAGAGCTCTATTGGACCGGTAACGCAAATCCGGATACACAATTTTTCTCCTTTCTTTTCCTTATACTCCTTTGCCATCTCCTCTAAAGCAGCCAGTTCGAGTATCCTCGCCTCTTCTTCTTTTATAAGCAGTGGCGCTTCTGTTCTCCCATTGTCCATGATAGGCTCGCTAAACTGCGTGATCATGTTCTGAAATTGCGGATAAGTGGGGACTTCAACACCTGCGTTTATTTTCTGCCACATTGCTTCTTTTATTATTTCGTAGAGCTTATTTTTGTAGGGTTCAGGATCAGCAAAGGCTTCTTTTAGCCATTCCTTTGTTATTCCTTCGGGCAATGGATAACTCCCGATGTCGTCGAATAGTGCTTTTTTCATTCTTATTCCTCTTCAGATACCACTTATCTTTTTGTAATTAAGAAAAACTATTTCACGACACCAGAATTAGCTATCCAGTATCCTATTCACCACCTCTTTATCTACATCCATCACATAAGATATACCACTAATTTCTGCTGATTCTTTAGTCAATGCCGCTATGTCATCGCGAGTGATGTATTCCAATGCGAACTTACGACTGCCGCACATCAACTGACGCTGACCCTGAGCAAGTCTTTGCAAGTATGTATAAAGACCTATTGCACCTGCAGGAATCTCATCGAATCTCTTACCAAACTTCCTCTTCAATTCTGGTGCACTAACGAATATCTCCTCTATGGTATCGCCAAATTGCTTGATGTATATGGGCTCCTCTTCCTCCCCGGCGATGCATTTACCAATGGTCTTTCCCACCATAGCAGCAGCAAGTGGTGCTCTTGCCATTCCTACGAGCTTGAAATATGGAGCGCCGAGTGCCAGTCCTTTAAATATCTGGTCTTCAAGCGTAAATCCTCCGGCTATCGCAACGTCAGGAACGAACTCGCCTCTCTGTGCAAGCCTGTCGAGATACTTGTAGAGCAGAGAATAAATCTCTATCGGAGGTATGCCCCACTCGTTCATCATTCGCCAGGGACTCATGCCCGTCCCGCCGCCAGCAGCATCCACCGTCAGGAGATCAATTTCCGCCTTCGACCCGAATTTTACCGCCCTTGCTAAATCCGCGGGTCGGTATGCGCCTGTTTTTAAGAATATATACTTTGCACCGAAGTCTCGAAGTTCTTTAACACGATTTAAGAAACTCTCTTCCGTTACCATTCCAACTCGAGAGTGTCGCTCAAACTCTTTGAACGCACCTCCTTCAAACGTTTCGATTACATTTTTATCCGTTGGGTCCGGGAGGACGATGTATCCTCTTTTCTTCAATAGCTGCGCCTTCTGCAAGTCACCGATTTTTACTTCGCCGCCAATATCCTTTGCTCCCTGTCCCCATTTCAGTTCCACCGTATCCACTCCCAACTCCGAGATGGCATGCTCCTGAACGCCCAGTCTTGTGTCCTCGACATTGGCTTGAACAATTATTGCCCCGTAACCATCCTGCTGCCACTCCTTGTATAACCCTACCCGCCATTCCAGATCTTCCGAGTGCACCACTTTCCCGTTGACAATTTCTGATTTCGCGTCCATGCCGCATACGTTTTCGCCGATAGTTAGTGGTATCCCCGCTATCGCCGCGCCTATCGCCAGTCCCTCCCAGTTGCTCTTTGCAACCGCAGTCGAGCCAAGACCCGGGATAATCAGAGGAAGCTTCACTTTTAGCCCTTTATCCCTGCCTATCCTTCGCTCCAAATTCACGTTTGGAAAGATAGCTTTATCGCTGTCCGCCTCTATTCCTTCAGCACCAACCGCAGTGCCTAAGATGGTGAAGTGGGATAGGTCAACCGGATATATTTTCTCCGCCGCAGCCGTAATGATGCCGAACGGCTGTGGATATATAACCTCGCCTCCTCTGTATGCGGACTTCCCTATCTCGCACATTCCTATACAGCCATCTACGCATGTTGCGCACATTCCACTCAAACTGCATATCGCTCCTTCCGTCCTGTTCTTCGTCAGCGTTGCCGCAGACGCATTGATTTTCGTCATAGACATCTTTTTCTATTCCCCCTCCTTTCTTTCTTTCCCGTAACCGCTTTTCTTCTTTAAAGATGAAGATTTGACTTTGAAACACCATCCACAGGTATCCAGATAACACATAACGTCTTCGTTGTCCTGCAGGCAAACCGGCTCGACGTTCATGCATGCGCCACATACAACGTTCGGAGGTTCTGGTCCCTGGCATCTTAGCTGGCATACAGGGCAGATATACATACACGCGCCACAGTTGCGACACACCTCAGATTTTATGTCAAAAGGCGGGGTTACCCTGCGCTCTTTTCCACGACCCGCAAAACCTATCGCCTTCGCTCCCATCTGTTCAGCGCACATCCTGACGCACAAACCACAGAGGATGCAATTTTCATTCTTTACCTTGAACCTGACTCTTTGCACACCCATCTTCGCCGCTAAATCCTGTAACGTCTTGGAACTCGGACACCTTGCCAGCAATAACTCAACCAGCATCTTCCTCGCTCTAATTACTCTTTCGGAATGTGTTCGCACCACTAATCCGTCCTCAACCGGATAGTTACAGGAAGTTACCAATTTTGCCCTTTCTCCTTTCCCTATTTCCACTACACAAAGGCGGCAAATACCCCCTGGACTTAGACCATCATGATAACAAAGCGCGGGTATGTCTATCCCGTAGAACCTGCAAGCTTCCAGAATGCTCCAGTAGTCTTCTACTTGCGTTACTATACCGTTAATAGTCATCTTTTTCATCTTTTTCACCTCATCGTATGATTACCGCATCGAATTTGCAGGTGTCATAGCATATCCCGCATTTACTGCATTTTTCCGTGTTTAATGTATGCACTACCTCCTTCTCTCCACTAATTGCTCCCTCCGGGCATGCTTTGAGACATGCAAGACAACCTGTGCACTTTTCTCCATCAATGTAATATTCTATTAGCGCTTTGCAGACATGAGCGGGACATTTCTTCTCTTCTATATGCGCATCATATTCATCCCTGAAATACTGTATAGTGGTTAAAACAGGATTTGGTGCGGTTCTCCCCAATGCGCACATAGAAGTATCTTTCATCACGACTGACAACTCCTCCAGCAACTCTATATCTCCTTCCTTTCCTACCCCTTCACAAATATCAGTAAGTATTTCACTCATTCTTTCCAATCCTTCCCTGCAAGGAACGCATTTTCCACATGATTCATCCACGAGGAAATCAGTGAAATATTTGGCAACGTCCACCATGCAGGTATCCTCGTCCATCACTATCATTCCACCAGAACCCATCATGGACCCCAGCTTCGTCAATTCGTCAAAATCCACCGGTGTATCAATGAAGCTTTCTGGAATGCACCCCCCAGACGGACCACCGGTCTGTACCGCTTTGAACTTTTTGTTACTAGGTATGCCTCCGCCAATATTATAAATTATCTCCCGCAGCGTAATGCCCATAGGAACTTCCACGAGACCCGTATTATTCACTTTACCCACCAGCGAAAAAATCTTGGTCCCCTTGCTCCCCTCTGTTCCAATGGAATTGAACCAATCGGCGCCCTTATTTATAATGAGCGGAACATTAGCCCATGTTTCTACATTGTTTAGATTTGTAGGTTTGTTCCATAACCCCTTCACAGAGGTATGGATATATTTTGGTTTCGGTGCTCCTACTTTGCCTTCCAATGAGGACATGAGAGCGCTGGACTCACCGGAAACAAAAGCGCCCGCACCACGGAAGATCTTAACG
This sequence comes from Candidatus Methanophagales archaeon, assembly GCA_030602585.1. Taxonomy (GTDB): domain Archaea; phylum Halobacteriota; class Syntropharchaeia; order Alkanophagales; family Methanospirareceae; genus JAFNKG01. The sequence continues at coordinate 6,038 of JAUVZJ010000019.1, forward strand.
TCAAAATCAAAACCAGAACCCATGATGTCCCTTCCCAGAAGCCCATAATCTCTCGCTTGCTCAATGGCTATGCTCGTATTCTCCACAGCCAGTGGATACTCTTCTCTTACATAGATATATCCTTCACATGCTCCAATGGCATACGCACCAATAATAAGTCCTTCGATGACGCTGTGTGGATTCCCCTCCATAAGAGCCCGGTCCATAAACGCTCCGGGGTCTCCCTCGTCACAATTGACAATAACATATTTGGGTTCACCGGGCGCATTGCGTGTAGTCCCCCATTTTCTCCCCGCTGGAAAACCACCGCCGCCACGACCACGAAGATTCGCGCTCTTGACTTCTTCGATTACTTCCTCAGGCGACATTTCGGATAATACTTTCGCTAAAGCGCTATAGCCACCAGGAGCAATGTAATCTTCGATCTTTTTAGGATCAATATTGATATTATCTCCGATCAGGAGCCGCATCTGATTTTTATAGAACGGTATTTCATCCTCATAGATTGCTTTTTCATTAGTGATGGGGTCGGTATAGAATAAACGCTCGACAGGTTCCTTTTCTATTAACGTTTTTTCCACTATTTCCGGCACGTCGCCTGGCTGTACCTGTAGATAATAAAATCCTTCGGGATAAATGACAACAATAGTTCCTTTTTCACAAAACCCGGGGCAGCCAGTCTCCCTAATCTCCACCGTGTTTTCCAACCCCTGTTTTTTAAGTTCTTCTTTAAAACTCGTGATAACTTTTTGAGCACCCAGAGCGAGACAGCCTGTACCAGCGCATATTGCAACTCGTGTCTTTTGCAGGTCTCTTTTAGCCAATATCTCCTGCCTGAGCTTTTCCAAATCCGAGTGTGATTTTATCCTTCTCCTATTCATGATTTTTCCTCCTTGATCGAAGTAGAAGAACTCGAGCTTGTGTGTCCATACTTACGGAGTATCCTCTCTACCTTTACCGGTGGCAAGTTACCGTAATATTCATTATCTACCACCATCACGGGTCCTAACGCACAACAGCCCAGACAGTTAACACTCTCTACTGTAAATTCATAATCGGCAGTTGTTTCATCGGCTTTGATGTCCAGAATACGTTCCGCGGTCTCTAAGATTCTCGGTCCTCCTCGCACGTGGCATGCGGTGCCGAGACATACTCTAACTAAATGCTTTCCTCTTGGTTTCAGACTGAAAGATTTGTAAAATGTGGCTATGCCAAAAACTTCGATTAAAGGAACGTGCAATCTTTTAGCGATATGCCTGAGTGCATCAGGAGGCAACCAATTGTACTCGGCCTGGACGTCCTGCAATATAGTGATTAATTCCGATTTATCTGTTCCATGACATCCTATTATTTCATCTATTTTATCTTCGTCCATTTATCTATCTTATCCCATCTCACCACTATTATTAAAAACTTCCTATTTTTATCAGCAATATTTCTCCTTATTCTCTAACCTAAGGTAGTATTAAAAGACTATTTGAGAATTTTTCATAAAAATTATGAAGAAAAATATATACACAAAACAAATGGATTAATGATGAAATGAAAACGCCGGAAAGAATCACGATAGCTATGGATGAAGAAACTTTTGAGTTGTTCAAAAAGATGAAGGAAGAGCTGAAGCTATCGCAAAGTGGGTTAATGCGTGAAGCATTGAAGTTTTACAGCAAACATAGAACACTATTCGAGTCCGTTGAAGACGAGAAGGTTCACACCTATGTCGAGATGCTTTCGGCTGGTGAACACCTCATATTGGACATTGACCACTGGCTTTTGTTTCTCGACTTTATCGAATCGCATCCTGAGAAAGAGAAGTTCCGGGAATCGCATGGTGAAATATGCAGGTCGCATGCGGAACAGTTCAAACACAAATTTTATCGTGCAGAACATATTCTGAAACGACTTGAAACTTGCAATTTCTTTAAATTGAGCAGAGCTTCTAAAAACGAGTTCACTCTGGTTTTAGGCTCTGACGTGCCAAAGAAATTCGTTAAAACGGAGCTTGAGGAAATCTTCGCCTGTATGGGCTTCCACGTGGATATAAAAGAGGATTTTGCAAAAATCCGGGTTAAAGTGTTGCCTGAGTGATAAATGTTAATCGGACTGCTAATGTCGAATAGAATTTTTTAAAATTCACAATCGAGAGCTAAGCTAATATCTATCTTTCGTTATGCCACATAGTTCAATTAGTTTATCGCGTATTTTTTCAGGTGTTAGAGCAAAAGAAACAACCCCTGCTTCATAGGCAGCCTTTGGCATCCCGTAGATTATACTTGTGTCTTTATTTTGAGCGATTGTAATCCCACCGATTCTCTTAATATGTCTTATGCCCTCTACCCCATCATTCCCCATACCTGTGAGAACTACACCTATAATCTGGTCTTCGGCTCTGCTTTTGAATTTAACTGATTTCATTGTTACGTCAATTGACGGGCGGACGGTATCTACTTTTCCATCGTTGAATAATCCTATTTTTCTATCTTTTACTATTTTTAGTTGAAGCCCGCTTGGAGCTACATATACCTTTCCATATTCAAGGAAATCGCCATCTTCAGCTATTTTTACTTCCATCTGTGTGTTTCTGTTCAATTTTTCTTTAAATGGCTCGTTGACGCTCTTGAGCATATGTTGAACTACTATCATACCTGCATTCAGCTTTGGTAAACTTGAGAATATTCTTCCCACTATCCTGAATCCACCGGTAGAAGAACCTATTACGATTCGCAACAAACATTAAGAAAGTTTTATCAAAAATGCTACGCTGTTCTTTTGGTAAAGCTTTTCTTTCTAAGAAATGGATTATTTAACGTTAGGTATAGAGACGTGAAAATGGACGAGAACGAATACATAAGGCATTTCACTGAACTCGTGGAGCTGGAGCGCGAGGAGCAGATGAGGCTGCACGAAGAGGAAATGAGAAGATTGAGTGGACGTGAGAGGGAGGAGAAGGGTAGAGCTTTTCTGAAGATGAAAGGTAAATCCCAGGGCTTGGGATTGGGAGGAAAGCACTTAGTGAAGTTTAGAAAACAGAACACCGAGACACTACCGGAAAGCGAAATAGAAGTTGGAGACCTTGTTTTGGTGAGTAAATCAGGCACGTGGGAGGAGGACAACACAATGGGGACGGTTGCCGAGAAGACTTCATATACTATCACGGTTGCTTTTGATGAAGCGCCGCCCGGATTTGTGTTTCGTAAAGACCTCCGAATAGACCTTTTTGTAAATGACCTCACTTTTCAGAGGATGATTGAAGCATTAAAGAAATTTAAAAGACTGCCGAGGTGGAGAAAGGATAAATTGCTTGGTAATGCGGCTCCTGAGTTCATCGGGATAAGTGAAATAGAATTTTTGAACATGGAATTGAACAATAGCCAGCGTGAAGCGGTTTTGAGAAGTTTAGCGGCACTTGATTTCTTTCTTATACACGGACCGCCGGGAACGGGGAAGACGATAACATGCGTCGAGGTTATAGCACAACTCGTCAGGCGTGGCTGTAAGATTTTAGCGGCGGCAGACTCAAATGTGGCTGTGGATAACATAGTAGAACGATTGGATAAGATAGGCGTGAACGTAGTGCGAATAGGGCATCCAGCACGTGTAATTCCGTCTTTAAGGCGAAGAAGCCTTGATTATCTGGTTCAGGAAGAACCGGAATATAAAAAGGCGCAGGAGCTCCGGGAGAGAGCATATGAGATAAAAGAACGCATGAAAGGTTTTATTATGCCTGAAATGCGCTGGAGAAGGGGCTTAAGTGACGAAGCGATAATGAAGCTCGCAAGTGAAGGGAAAACAGTAAGAGGCATACCGGGGAAAAAAATAGCTGGTATGAGGAAATGGCTTGAGTTGAAGCAAAGAATAGATAAGTTATTTGGCGATGCGTGGGAACTGGAAGAGAGAGCAATAAAAAGGGTTATCAGCGATGCGGAGGTAGTTTGTGCGACGAACAGCACTGCGGGTTCTGAGATACTCAAGAGCGAGAAGTTCGATTTCGCCGTTATTGATGAAGCAACGCAGTCCACGGAACCTTCTTCTTTGATCGCGGTGCTCAAGGCGAAGCGGGTTATCATGGCTGGAGACCACAGGCAGTTGCCGCCTACGATTTTGAATGAGGAAGCAGCGAGGGAGGGGTTGAGCAGGAGTCTATTCGAGCGGCTTTTAGAGTTGCATGGTGACCGGATAAGGGTTATGCTTGAAGTCCAGTATAGAATGAACGAAGAGATAGCGGAATTCCCGAATAATGAGTTTTATGATGGTAAACTGAGGGCGGATGAGCAGGTGAAAAAGCACAATCTTAGGGATATACTCACGAACTCGGAATTTGAGAATGAAGACGTCAAACCATTTTTGTTTATTGACACGTGCGGCAGTGATGAGTTCCGGGAAAGAGTAAAAAGAGGGTCTACGTCAAGGGAGAACCAGGGAGAGGCGAAGTTAGTTAAGGATATCGCAGAACGGTTGTTAAGCCTGGGTATAAGACCAGAGGAGATCGCAATTATATCGCCCTATGTGGATCAGGTTGCGCTCATTAGAACGATGCTCCGTGTGGATGGACTGGAAATAAAGACGGTGGATGGGTTTCAGGGTCGCGAGAAGGAGGTTGTGATTGTGTCGTTTGTGAGGAGTAATAAGTCAGGAGAGATAGGGTTTCTACGCGATTTGAGGAGGCTTAATGTGTCTATAACGAGGGCGAAGAGGAAATTGGTTTTAATTGGGGATTCTAATACGCTTGAAAGCGAAGGATGCTATAAGAGACTTATTGTGTTGGCGAAGGTGCGAGGGGCGTATAAAGGGGTGGGTTAGTTGGCGTGCGATGCAATCTTTTATCACAACAACCCTTCTTCTTTCATACTCAAATGCCCCTTCTTTGATACAATAAGATGGTCTAACACCTTGATGCCTAAAATCGCTCCGGCTTCAACGAGTTGCTTTGTCACTAGAATATCCTGCTTGCTGGGCTCTAAAGTGCCAGAAGGATGATTGTGCACAAGAATTACAGATGCTGCACGGTCTGTTATCACATCTGCGAAAACTTCCCTCGGATGAACAAGGCTATGGTTGACCAATCCAACAGTTATTATCCGATTTCCAACTACTTCACCTGCTCCATTCAGAGATAGACAAACAAAATACTCCTGCTTCTTGTTTATTATATCTGACACGAGCGGTAAGACATCAATCGAAGAAGTTATTTTATTTTCCTCTTTTATCAGGTATCGTCGGGAGAGTTCAAAACCTGCTATAATTTGACCTGCTTTTGCTGAGCCCACTCCTTCCATCTTCTGGAGATTCTCATAGGTTAATTGTGTAAAGTCTTTCTTTAATGCTTTAGAGATCTCTGTGGCTATTTGGAGAACATCTCTATTAGGAACACCACGCCCTATAATAATCGCAATTAATTCAACATCGGAAAGAGCCCGTGGTCCTTTTTTAGCCAACTTCTCCCTCGGTCTGTCGAAGTCAGGTAATTCCTTTATTCTTTTCATTTCCTGTTATCAATCTCAAATGGAAAAAGATGATTCCACAGCAACGGGTGTATAATCCTGATAAAGGCTGATTGCTTGCTCCATTATGTTGCTTACAATTGGTTTATATTCTTCAGGCTTGAAACCGCGCCTTCGGAGCAGACGTCTAACACTTGCCCTTATCTTGCTCTTAGCATTTTCATGGTCTGCCCAATCAATACTCAAATTGCGCTTTATTGTAACTACTAATTCCTTAGCAATCTCTAAAAGTTGCTCATCAGCTTCGAGCCGCTCTTTTCCCTGCGCAACTGCGTCATAGAAAGCAATTTCCTCGTCAGATAAGCCAAGTTTCTCTGCACGGTGTTCCACATTCCGTAGTTCTCTTGCCATTTCAATCAAGCGTTCAATTACTTCGGCTGATTCGATTGAGCGATTTTTATATTGCGCGATTGTCTTTTCCATCATCTCCTTGAAAGAGCGGTATGTTACCACGTTCTTTTTCATTTTTCCTGTTATTTCGTCATTAATTAACTTCTTAAGCAATTCGACTTGCAGGTTCTTGTATTCTATTTTCTGGATGTCGTTCAAGAATTCATCGCTGAGAATAGAAATGTCAGGGCGTTCCTTTTCAGTAAAACCAAAAATATCTACGACTTCTTCGGATGAAATTCCCTCGGAAATGAGTTGTTTAATTGCGGTTTCCACATCTTCAGAAACATCCCTTGCCGATGGTGTGTATTTCCTGATACTTCTTCTGACACTTTGAAAGAACAGAACATCATTACGAATGTCGTTGGCTTCCTTGTGGGGACTTACAAGAGCGAAAACTTTTGACAATGCGGCACAATGTCTGAGAAACCCCTCTTTTGTATCTTCGTCAATCGTAGCCGCGTTGTGTGCTCTTTGAAAAAGTCTTGCTTGTTCAACTTCTGGCAGTTGCCACCACTTTGAATATTCAATTCCGTGGAAATAAGACCGCACTATATCGAACTTCTCTTGCATTATGGCGATAGCCTCGTCAATGGGAATCAGAGAATCTTTGCGAACCTCATCGGAGTAGATTCGAAGTGATTTCTTCAAGTCATCTGCGATACCAATGTAGTCCACAATCAATCCACTGGGTTTGTCTTTGAATACTCGGTTCACCCTCGCAATAGCTTGCATGAGGTTGTGGTCACGCATATATTTATCAACATACATAGTGTGCAGAACAGGAGCGTCAAAGCCGGTGAGCCACATATCTCGCACAATTACAAACTTTAATGTGTCATCAGGGTCTTTGAAACGAGCTTTAAGGTCTTCCCGGTCTTGCTTCGTGGTTCTTGGTAGTCCAAAATCTTCGGGCTTGGTTATTACCACCGCAGTCTCCGGTGCATTCGGGATTTGTTTGAGGAGTTCGTACATTTTTACTGCTATCCTGCGGCTCATGCAAACAATCATTGCTTTGCCTTCTACCTCGCGGTTATTGAAGTGGTGAACAATATCCTGAACGATTCGTTTTAATCGTGATTCAGTGCCAGCAAGAGCTTCTAATCTCGCCCACTTCGTTTTAAGCTTCTCCTTCACGATGTCTTCTTCACTTTCAGTGATTTCCTCGAATTCTTCATCTATAAATTCATTTGTGAGGCGGACTTCAGCCAACCGTCCTTCATAGTAGATAGGAACAGTGTTCCCGTCTTCTCTGGATTCTTTCATCATATATACGCTAATATAGTCGCCAAAGGTAAGTCGTGTAGAACGGTCTTCAAGCTCTATTGGAGTTCCGGTGAATCCGATAAAAGAAGCATTTGGAAGAGCATGGCGAACGTTTCCCGCGAGTTTTCGATATTGAGAACGATGCGCTTCATCAGCGATAACCACGATATTTCTTCGCTCTGAGAGTAATGGATACTCCTCACCGTTTTTTGTTTGGAACTTCTGGATGGTGGTGAATACGATACCACCAGCAGGAATGTTGAGCTTTTGCCTGAGGTCCTCAATACTTTCAGCCTGTTTTGGATAGGGAATCAAATCTTCTGCTTTACAAAAGTTGTCTTTATAAATCTGATTATCCAGGTCATTCCTATCAGTTAAAACAAGAACTGTTGGGTTTTCAAGAGCTGGGTGTTTTATTATTTTAGCGGTGAAGAACACCATAGAAAGAGATTTGCCACTACCTTGCGTGTGCCAGATGACGCCTATTTTTCGGTTGCCTTCTTCTGCCGTTGCCCTGATGGTTTCTTTAATAGCGTGGTTTACCCCGTGGTACTGGTGATACATTGCCATCTTTTTGATAATCTTTCCTCCGTCGGTTTCAAACAGAATGAAATTCTGGATGAGGTCCAGGAGTCGTGATTTATCGAACAATCCTCTTATCATGGTTTCCAGTTCTGGCGTATCATCGGGCGGTTTAATGCCTTCTTCAATGACTCGCCAGGGTGTAAACCAATCCCAATCGGCAGTGATTGTTCCGTGTCTTGCCTCTAAAAGGTCGCTGACAACGATAACTTCATTATAATAGAACAATTCCGGAATTTCTTTTTTGTATGTGGTGATATTCTTGCGAAAAGCATCAAGAGGTCTTTCATAACCTGCGGGATTCTTAACTTCAAGCACTGCTAACGGTAAGCCGTTCACAAAAACTACTACATCAGGGCGGCGGTTGTGTTCGCCATCAATAACGGTGAACTGATTAACTACCATAAAATCATTGTTTGCATGATTATCAAAGTCAAAGACTCTTGCGAAGTCCCCTCTTCGTTCCCCTTCTGCCGTGGTAATCCCTACTTTGACACCGTTAACTGCTATCCGATGAAACTGGTGGTTATTAACAAACGTGTTAGGAGAGTCGTGCGATAGAAGTTGATGCAGAGCATCTTCAATCGCTTCTTGAGGCAGGTGTGGATTTAATTTTTCTAATGCCGACTGCAATCTGCGTTTCAGCACCACGTCACTAAAAGATTCTCTTTCTGGATGAAGTCCGCCTGGGCTAATGTCAGGACCAAAAGCGACTTCGTAGCCTAACTCACGGAACCATTCGAGAGCTGGCTGTTCTGCCAATTTTTCTTCAGTAAGTGTAACAGGGTTCATGGTTATTGACGCTCCCAGATTTTAGCAATTTCCTCTGCCAGCTTTTCACCCCTTGCTATAATTGCTGACTTGTCCCAAACTTCAATCTCTGCAAAATACTTATTTAACTGAAGGTTGCTTTCAGCTAATTGTATCTTCTTCTCTGAAAACAGCTTGCGAGACATTTCCGGATTGTAGCCAGTCAGCGTTAAATTTCCAATGGTGTGCACCCATGTTTCAAAGATATGCTCCCACTTTTCTCCGAGCTCCTGCTTCCATTCCTCAGTAAGTGTTTGCGGCATTATATGTTCAATAGTTAAATTTGCGAAATCAACTCGCTCTTTATGTTCAACGGACTTCTCGAGAGCCTCTAAGATCATACGACACTTATTGGGTTCTCTTGCATAAAGTTCAAATCTACGAAGAGCCTCCTTGAAACGTTCATCATTTGGCCATCCTTTTTCGTGAAAAAAGGTCACGAGTGAAGATCGAATATCGCTTTTAAGTGCACGCAAGGCTGCTGGAAATAAATAGTTATATCCACGAGTGCTCTCTCCACAGATCGAACGTCGGATGACGAAACTCTCCAAAGCGTGTAGTGAAGCAAGGAAGTCATCTTGAGATAGAACACCCCCATCATACTTATCGAAGAGATGAAGTAGTAGAGGATACGAGGTTGTGATGTCTAAATGTCCAATCCTCTCTAAAATTTCCACAATCATAGGGTCATCGGCTGTTTTTGGACGGTGAATGACTGTATAAAACTTGCCGTAGCGTTTTAGATTCCTGACTAAGTCCTGAGGTGATATGTTATTTGCTTTGAACTTAAGGTAAGTCTCGTTCTTTTTGACATACTCTCCGTTACGCATCAAGTAGTCACGATAGAAATCCGTCAGTTTTATTGCTTCAAATTGTTCTGTCTTTTCAAAGATCGCTTCAAATGGTGTCCATGCTTCCCTATCAAATTGATCCTGCTCGTTTAGGGGTAGTTGCATGAAGATGTGGTTTCTTATAAGATCAGATTCTTCCAGCCTTAATCCCCTCTCATTCAAGGTCTCAAAAATAGCAAATGGATTCTCATCATCGCTCAAGGTAATCATTACAAGTGAGAGTTGTTTCGTGATGATAGTGAACAGCTTTTTAATTACCAATTCAGAATGAGTCCCAATGAGACTGGCGATTTCCTTCCTGAAGTATTGAGAAGCCTCGATGATTTTGCTCTCACCATCCGGTGGGTTTCCATCAATAAGTCCCATAAGAAATTGCCGATCTTTAGAACGAGAAATAATTTTGTAGCTTTCTAATCCCGTTTTGAACTTATCAATAATATATTTCTCTTGAATTTCATTTGCCTGATCTTGAAAGCCTTTTTCCTTAGCAAGGTCTCGTAGAACGCATAATAAGATCGTAATGGTTGCGAGTCGCTGTTGGCCGTCAATCAAGATGTAATCAGGAACAGCATCCGGGGTATGCCTACCAGCCATGCAAACAAAGGCCCCTATAAAATGCTCCTTTGAAATTCCTTCCTCCAAGAGGCTCAGAATATCATTCCACAGGTCAGTCCAATGCTTTTGATTCCAAGAGTAATATCGCTGGAAAACTGGAATGGTATACTGCTTCTCACCTTCGAGAATGTTGTGTAAACGTTGTGCTTTTGCGTCCATATCTACACCTCAATAACTTTTTCAATTGGGGTATATCTATTTATCGGTTCATATTATATTATCTTTATTTAAGAAGTTCGATTAGCAGATACTTCAGGCAGGTCTTTAACCAAAAAACTCTCGATATATGGCCCCTTTGATGTTCTTCTGTGCATCCGCAAGCCTTGCGATGTCACGCTAGGTTCCGAACACCTTGCCACGAAGAATTTGCCTTCCTGCATGATAGACACGAGAAATAGCTTCTTATTTTCTTTCACCTATTTATATCTTCTGCTTCTTTTTAATTTTTGTCCTAAAAACTTTTCTATTTTTTGGAGCTGAGAAAGGTATATAACAATAGACACAAGAAATATAGTAGGGAACAGATGAATCATGTAAAAATGGACACAGAAGCCCATGCTTATATTTAGAGCAAACGAAGAAAATACTGGCAGCAAGGCTATAAAATCACTTAGGTGGTGATGTGAAACGAAAATCCGAAAAATCAAAATAAAAAATTTTCGTAATCTTCGTGATATCGAGATATATCCTGCACATACTACGATATACATCGGAGAAAATAATGCAGGTAAATCAAATCTTTTATATGCGCTACGATTATTGCTTGATCCTGAGGCAAAAAGGATTGAATCTGAAATTTCTAAAGATGATATTAACGATGTTGCTCGTTCGGAAGGGGAAAACAGTTTTTCCATAGCTATTGAAATCGGTGATCTTCAAAAGCATCAAGAGCTAGAGGCTATTTTTAGGGATCACATTGCCCAGGATGATAAAGAAACCTATGTAACTATAGAAGGTAAATATGAACCTGATGAGGAAGGAGTCTATACTTGGAAAGTTCAGGTATTAGCTCCAGAAGGACGGCACAACGATCCTATCCTATTTTCAGCTCGGATGGCTCGTTCTATCCCTTTATACTTTCTCGATGCCGTTCGGGATGCTGAAAGAGAAATGAGGGTAACAGGCCGCGGAGCATTCTCACAGTTACTTGGAGACATAGATCTTGAAGATGTCAAGGAAGAGGTTATTACAAATATTCGGAATGCGAATATAGCACTTGGCCGAAATAAAGATATTAACGATTTGGCGAATGATATCACATATCTTTTATCGCCCCACATTCCAGGCGGTCAAAGTGAAGTTTCAATAGCAGTTGCCACTGAAGACCCAACACAATTAGTTAAGGGACTTCGTCTTAATCTTAAACGTCAATCAGACTACAGAGCATATGATATGTCTCGGCATGGAACCGGCTTACAAAACCTTGTTCTAATAGCAATGTTTAGACATAGAATATCTACCGCAGGAGTAATTCAACCAATTCTCGCCATAGAGGAGCCTGAGGCTCATTTGCATCCGCAGGCTCAGCGTTGCTTATTCAAGGATTTAGAGAAAATTGACGGACCGGTACTTTTGACAACCCACTCGCCAGCTATTGTGGAGTGCTCTGATCCTTTAGGACTTATCCGTCTGACTTCAACTGATCGAAATCAAGTTACGGCTCATCAAATAGATCCATCGAAAATTCTTCAAAATGATCTTAAGTTATTAGCCAGAATGATGCGCTCAGGACGTGCAGATGCTTTTTTTGCAAGGGCGATTATTGTTGTAGAAGGACCATCCGAGGTAATTGCTTTACCATCATTTGCTGAGCAGATTGGATATGGTCTTGATTGTGATGGCATATCCGTAGTACCTGCAGAGGGGAACTCTTTTTCGTACATTTTGTGTTCTTGTAATGACGAACATTTTTCAATACCAACAGTGGTTACTTTTGATACAGATGCATTACAATCAAGTAATGATTTATTGAATGAAGCATATAAAGCGGATTTAATCAATAAGGAGGTTCGTAATGCTGGCGCAAGTGGATCCGCAGAATATCGTCAGAGGACACTCGAAGCAATTGGCTGGATTCCCGTAATACCAAACTTTGAGGAGGAGATTGCCCGGATTGGATACCTCCCCTTGATTCTTAAAGTCATTGATGAGTTAGGAGCTACAAGATCTTTAGAGAATTTCATTGCTAGAAACTCCCTCACAAAAGATGCTCATGGAGTCGCACAGTTCCTTAATCGAACACGGCCTGGAAAAGGTCTCAAAGTTCCAGTAGCTCGTGCAGTAGCGAATGAAGCTGAGATCGTAGGTCGTATCCCTGATTGTTTTGATAGAGCTATTAGAGCGGCAGTTGAATTGTCAACAGGAGGTTAAATTACAATATGAGTTTGACCCCTAAACAAAAGGAGGTAGTTGAAGCGACAAAGGGACATTATGTAGTGTTAGCTGGTCCGGGCTGTGGAAAAACTCACACAATAACAGAGAAGATACTGTATATTTTCGAAAAAGAAACTATCCCAGAGCCTTATGGTCTTCTGGCTGTGACTTTCACTGATGCTGCTGCACGTATAATGAGAGCCAAACTGCGTTCCAAAGGCTTTGAGCAGTGGGATCGAGTTTGGGTGGGTACCTTCCATTCTTTTGGTCGTTATATCTTAGGATGCTATGGTAGTGATATCGGTATTCAGGAGGATTTTGAGATTATCGAGCTTGATAAACGCAATTTAGTCTTAGAACAACTTATTAAGAAGTATGCAATTGATTTTAATCGTTCTGATATTGAGTCGTTATTTGATAGATTAAAGCGAGAAGGTGTATATCCTGAGCAGGGTGACGGTTATCTTTTACCTAACACACGCGAAGCTTATGAAGAATATAATCAAATCCTTCGAAAAGAAAATTTACTCGATTTTGGTGATCTGGTTGCTCTTGCTGTTCAATTGCTTCAGGAGTCGGATTTTGTTAAAAGACTATATACAAGATTTTTTCGCTATGTGATTGTTGATGAATTTCAAGATACTGACAAACAGCAACTTGAGATGATTCGACTTCTTGCTGAGCCAGCAATTGGGAGTACAATCGTTGGTGATGACGACCAGTCAATATTTGGGTGGAGGGGTGCCCTACGAGAGAATGTGTATAAAATTAAAGAGTTGCTTGGTTCGACTGAGATTGTACTCGGTCAGAATTTTAGATCTGATGAGGTGATCGTGGAAGCAGCCGCAAAAGTGATTGGTTTCGATCCAGACCCAAACCGGAGGGATAAAGATATAGAACCCGTTTCAAAAGAAAGAGGGCATCTATATCGGCGTGAATTTAACGATCCTGAGGAAGAAGCAAAATATGTTGTTAAGTGGATCAACAACACACTGAATAATATGGTTGATGACCCAGGAGATATAGCAATCATTGCCCGCACTCATTATCGAGCAGAGTGGATAATACAAGAAATGGATAGAATTGGTATTCCCTGGTTTGATCGTTCCCGTCTTAATTTTCAGGAATCATGGGAAACCACACTTGGACTTGCTATTATAAAACTTGCACATAATCCCAGTTCAAGTCTATTTTTACATAGGGTGTTAGCGGCAGTTGAAGAAGGGGGATTGGCATTTCGGCTTGGAGACGAAGATGCTCTTGATGAAGCCTTAAGAATTCGTGATAAACTAAACATATCTGAAAAATTAGAATTTGATCCAAAAAGAGTGCATAAAATTTTAGACGCTGCGGGTGTGAATGAGATTATACAAAATGCATCAGCGGGTATCAGTGATGCTCGACGGAGGATAACAAATCTAAAAAAGATGATGAAAGACATATCTTTGGAGGCGAAAAAGCATGACATTGATCTTCGTCATGTAATAGATCGATTCTTAGGCCACGGAGCAATTCAAATTATATCGGGTCATCAGTCAAAAGGCGGTGAATTCGATATTGTATTTTTTATTGGTTTAGAAGATGATGTACTTCCCGATTATCGAACTCACAACAGTGGCGAAAAACTTGCTGAGGAGCGGCGAATCTTTTATGTTGGACTAACAAGGGCTCGCAAAGCAGCATATTTGACGAGCGTAGCTCATAGACCCATACGTGGTTGGGTGAAAAATGCCCGTCCATCCAGATTTATAGGACATATTCCTGATGAATATTTCAGTGAGGTTACCTTATAAATATCCTCATTAGTAGTAGCTTTATTATGCCCTCTCATTTATAGGTATCATTCGGAAGCAGGCTCGTTCAGAACTACTGTCTTTGAACATATTGTTATTCCCCGAAAGGTTCACACGGATTTCGCCGGAGAGAAGTTTTGGGAGGAGCGAATCGCGGATTTCGACAAGCGAATGATTCTCAAGTTTGTTGGCAAGGATTTGTTTAAATACCGGCTCTAACAAATCATTTATCGTTTTCATAGTGTCATCATCTGGAATTGCAATTTTTTTCTCCTGTAAATGGCTCTTTTTTATATGTCCCATTGTTGTCGCTCTAAAGGCGGCTATTTGAATAAATTCATTAACTATTTCTTTCAGAAGAAAATATAAGATTGGCTTTGTCATTGTTCCTTTGGGTTTTACATTAAAGATATGCTGATTGAGAATAGCATCTCCTCCATCCCAAAGATAAATACCCAATGAAGCAGACCATGAAAATAAAACATCCCCATTTCTCAAGAAATATTTTTCTTTGTATTCGCCATTATATAACTTCGTATTATCTGTTATGCCATTGTTTAACTCAGCAATTTTAATTATCGGCAGCCCCTCTTCAGCAAAATCAGACATTTTAAACGCCATTCCATTAATATAATCTGCTAGAGAATAAACAGATTTTACCACCCACCCGTTTGGTATCTCCTTATCCAATTCTTCGCTATATTCAAACTCGCCATCCTGGAACGGCTCGAAATCCACGAACCACGACTTGAATATGGCAGATGCTATTTCCTCCAGTGTACGGTTCATCTGGTTGTTAAGTTCGATTTTGTCATCGAAAGCAGAAAGGATGGAGGCAATTCGGCGCTGATCGGGAAGAGGAGGCAAACTTATATCGACATTTTGAAGATAATTCCATGAAGCACGAGGCATTTTTGTTCCTTCAGAAGCCTTACTGGCAATAGCAACCATTTCTTCAGATGCCATAAGATAGTAAAGAAATCCTTGGTCTATTCCATTCTTGGAACGAATAACAAAAATATCCGTTGAACAAACACCCTCAAATTTTGGTCGCACAACTTTACGAAAATATGGACGTAATTTTCCAAACAGAATATCTCTGGATTTGAAAATATATTTGCCACTAACCACATCTGTTGATTTACCAACGCTTAATAATCTTAAAGTTTGTTGCTGGATATGTTCCAGTCCTATGTATGGTAGCATATCTATTTCATTGGGTTTAAAATGGTCTCGGACTAACTCAGCACAGTCCCCGAGTTTTTGTTTTTGCCAACCAATATTCTCACTCTCCATCCCTCACACCTCCCTCATCTCCTTTCCCTTCCCGTTTTCCTGCTCGCTTTCTACCTCTTTTAGCAGTCCCGCTAATTGTCGTGGGTTCGGCAGTTGACCGCTGAGTTCTTTCGGCAGTTTAGGCGTGAGCTTGTATTCTGATACACCAATGGGTTTGCTCATATCCCTGAGGGAATATTCTGCGATAAGACCTTTTTTGGTCTTGCACAGTATAATCCCGACGGAAGGCTGGTCATCGGGATGCCGCACCATATCGTCCAGCGCCGAGAGATAGAAGTTCATCTTTCCTGCGTATTCAGGTATGAACTCAGCCATCTTCAGGTCAATGGCGACAAGACACCTCAGCCTGTGATGATAGAAGAGCAGGTCAATATAGAAATCCTTGTCTTCCACATCCAGATGATACTGGCTTCCCATGAAGGCGAAGCCCATACCCAGTTCGAGTAGGAAATCCCTGAGCTTTTCTATCAGTGCCTTTTCAAGGTCTCGTTCCTTTGCATCCTTCTCAATCGTGATAAAGTCAAAGATATACGGGTCTTTGATTGTCTGCTCCACCAACTCAGATTGAGGAGAAGGGAGTGTCTGTGGGAAATTAGTGGTTTTGACGGCAACAGCCTGCCTTCCATAAAGGTCGCTCTCTATCTGATGGACCAGCACGTTCCTTGACCATCCGTTTTGTACCGTCTGGTGAGCATACCACTGCCTTTGAGATAGGTCTTTTACTTTGTTGATGATGGCAAGATTATGTCCCCACGGAATTTCTGCGACAACCTGTCGCAGATTTGGATCGTCCTTATAAGCCAGATAGAAGCGTCGCATGTCCCACAGGTTCCTGGTCGAAAATCCTTTCACATCAGGGAATTCCCGTCGAAGATCAAAAGCTAATTGCTCAACTACGCTCTTCCCCCAGCCCATCTCTTTTTGACTCTCAACTATACGCTTGCCAATATCCCAGTAAAGCGAAATCAACTCCTTATTGATCGTCAAGACCGCTTTCGTTTGGGCGATTCGAATACGCTCTTTCAGTTCATTGAGGAATTCTGCATATTCGGGCCGTTTTATCATATCAGAAACCATACCCCAACTCCTCCAGATTCTTTTTTATCTGCTCCTTCAACTCCTCTGACTTCTTGAATTGCACAGCAAGTTCTGCTGAAAGCCGTTCCATCTTCTCGTCGAAAGGTTCGCCATCGCCCTCTACTTCTTCTGTTCCAACATAGCGACCTGGTGTCAGCACATATCCATTTTCACGGATTTCATCAGCAGTAGCGACTTTACAAAAGCCAAGTATATTTTTGTAGGCAGGTAAGCCCTCTTCTCCTCGATAAGCATGGTAAGTATCGGCAACCGTTTTGATATGCCCGTCAGTAAGTTCATTGTGCGTTCTGTCCACTTTCCTGAACATCTTTCGTGCATCAATGAACAGCGTTTCGGCTCTGCGGTCTCGATGTCCTTTTTGAGCCTTATTCTTTGTGACGAACCACAGACAAGCAGGGATGCCAGTGGTGTAGAACAACTGGACGGGAAGAGCAATTATGCAATCCACTAAATCATTTTCGATAATCTTACGCCGTATTTCGCCATCTTGCCCACCAACCGCCAGTGCACCATTAGCCATTACGAACCCTGCAAATCCATTTGGCGCTAAATGGTAAATGAAATGTTGAATCCACATATAATTTGCATACTGACCTGGCGTACCATACTTCAGCCGAACATCTCCAACAACTCTTTCCGCACCCCATTCCGTATCGTTAAAGGGAGGATTGGTAATGACAAAATCTGCTCTGAGGTCTTTGAATTTATCATCCCAGTAACTATTGCCGAGTTGAATGTTCTCTTCTATACCACGAATAGAGAGGTTCATCTTACTTATTTTCCAGGTTGTGTCAATGCTCTCCTGCCCGAAGATAGAAATATCACCTCTTTTACCGCCATGTGCCTGGAGAAACTTCATATTTTGCACAAACATTCCGCCAGAACCGCAGGCTGGGTCAAAGATACGCCCACGGTAAGGTTCGAGCATTTCAACCAGAAGTTTGACTATACAGCGAGGCGTGTAGAATTCACCACCACCTTTGCCCTCTTGCTGTGCAAACCGTCCAATGAAGTATTCATACACTCTGCCGAGAATGTCTTTAGAGATGGCATCCTCGGTTCCAAATCCTATGGCGCTGAAAAGGTTAATAATCTCACCGAGCGTTTGATGGTCCAGATTAGAACGAGCGTATATTTTCGGTAGAACGGCACGAAATTGCTTCGGATTTTCTTTTTCAATAGCAGTCATTGCATCGTCAATTAGTTTTCCTAAATTGGGATTGGTTGCGTTTGCCATCAAATGAGACCATCGGGCTTCTTTCGGTACCCAGAAAATGTTTTCACTCAGGTATTCGTCTTTCTCTTCCACCGCTTCCGACACACCGTAGTAATCGAGATTCCCGGGACTTTTGGTCGCCTGTTCTAAGTAATCGTGTCGCTGTATAAAGGCATCTGAGATGTATTTAAGGAAGATAAGTCCAAGAACGATGTGTTTGTATTCTGCGGATTCCACGCTTCCCCGTAGTTTGTTCGCTGTTTTCCATAGGGAATCTACAAAGTTTAGTTCGCCGTTGGTATTGGATTGTTGTGCTCGCTTATTTGTCATGTTGGTTCTGTGAAGTTTTTGTTTTTCTTATATTTATTTTTTTGGATGGCTCGGCTTTGCACCTAAACCCCAACTTTTAGCAGACTTTAGGTGCAGACGCGTAAATGTAAGTGTACAGCCACAAAAATCGAAAGGTTTTTATGTTTAAATAAAATTTTGGTTAGTGCGGAAAGAGGGATAGAGGTGATTAAATGAGTTTGACGCGACAACACACCCAAGAAGATTTAAGCTTAGCATATATTTCGGCGGTAGCTGCTAAGGCAGGTTATAATTGTGGTCGTCCGTCTGGACACGATTACGGAATTGATCTTGAAATTGGTGATGTAGCACAAATCGGACAAAGAAGAGTTGATCTTGGATACCGCCTACATATCCAAGCAAAAGCTTCCCGTAATTTTATAATTTCTGATGATGACAAGTGCATTCTTTATGATCTTAAAATTGCTGCTTACAATATGCTCATTTTAGAAGACCGTGGTACTCCTGCTATACTTGTTTTATATTGTATGCCGAGCGATGAAGATGACTGGTTATCGGTTTATGAAGAATATACGATATTAAAGCATTGTGGTTATTGGATATCATTAAGATGGATGCCTGCTTCGACAAATAAAGAAACTCAAAGAATCGAGATACCGAAAGGACAGATGTTCACCGATTCGTCTTTAAAGTCCCTTATGGATCGTATTAAAGGAGGTGGTTACCCATGAATTATGGTCTACATCCAAAGAGATATCCTCTGGAACAAGTGAACATCCAAAATCTAAAAAACTACCTTAAAGACAGAGGTTGGGCGGAAGAACAATTTGGACGTGCAGAAGTATTAAAATTTAGATCGCCTAAACCCGTTCAAGAAGATGACTATCTTGAGATATTGATACCATCGAAAAGAGAATTGATTGATTATGCTCGAATAATAGAGATTGCTATAGAATCTATTTCAGCTTTTGAGGGAAGAGACTTTGAGGACGTATTGTCTCAAGTTTTGATTTTTGGCGATTTACTTAAAGTTCAGATATCAACACTGAAAACCAAAACCGGGAGTATCCCAATTGACCAAGGAATTTTATTATATGAACGTGTAAATGATCTTCTCGTTTATAGTGCATGTGCAGAATTATCTCTAGAAAAGGTTGTCTCACGTAAGTTAAAAGAGGCAATGGAATTTGTTGAAACCTGTCTAATCGGACAAAGTCAATACGGAAGTTTTATCGCAAAGATTCATTGTCAATTAGAAAGACCACAGCAAAGGGCTTTATTTGGGGGTTTAACCGCGCCATTTGGAAGGAAAACCCTATTAAGAATTCTCAGAGGCTTTGAAAATATTAAAGAATCCATTCAAGAAAAAAGCCCAGATCCAATAGTTAATAATTATCGTGAAGGGCTCAATGCAAATATGTGCAATACTTTAGCAGATATTATTAGAATTGGATTAGGTAATGACTTAGAATTTTCTACAAATCTTGAGCCAATCTTTTCTATTCCAGATGATATTCGTACATATACTTCGTTGCACCCGTCATCAGAAGGATATTTGAGAGAAGCAGCGGATATATTAAAAGGAGAAATTACTAAAGAAAAACGTGAATTGACCGGTTATGTTGTTCAGCTTAGGAGAAAACCAGAGGAAAAGGGTGAAAAAGAAAGAATAATTAGAATATTTGCGCTTGGTGTAGAGGAGAAAGTTTTACCAGTAACAATCAAACTTGATGATTAATCTTACCGGTTAGCTATTGATGCTCATAGGGATGAAAAAATGATTAAAATAAGAGGAATATTAGAAAAAGTCAACAGAACATGGTATCTTAAGAAGCCAGAAGGACTGAAAATAACTGAAGAAGATTACGAATTTGATATCTAATATTGTTTTCACGTGAAAAATCACCTTTGCACCTAAACCCCCAACTTTTAGCGGACTTTAGGTGCAGACCGTAATTTTAGGTGCAATCTTCCGAGTTTAGGAGGCTGTCCAACATTTCAAAATCGGAAGAAAAAGAATGGTAAATAGAGCTTTAAATCCAAAAAGAAGCAAAATTTTTAGTGCCAAAAGCAATTGCGGGACAGCCTCAACAGACCATAAAAACTTTTCATGTATGTTTGCGGGAAAAAGTTATTTTTATATCCCCATATTTACGAATGCCAAAGACAGCTCATTTTGGAGGAGGAACTTCCAAATCTTTACAAATTTTCCGCGCTTTTTCAGCTAACTCCCTGTTGGATAGTAAAATCAGCTCGATAGCTTCGTGGAGATTCTCACGGGCTTCCTCAAGCGTTTTGCCCTGTGTGTTCGCACCGGGTAATTCTTCGACATATCCAATATACCAATCATCAACCTTCTCAAAAATTGCGGTGAATATACCCTCCATTTCATTTTCCCCCTTAAATTTATTTTGTCACAGCCCCTTAAAAAACATTTCGTTTAAAGTCAGGAGCGAGTAACCGCGTATTATTCCATTTCTTCTATCTCCACAATTTTCCTCCTGCTTTTCGTTCCCGAAACGATTGTTACATTTGCATTGAAGTATCTCGACAGTAACTTAATCACAGCTTTATTTGCCTTGCCTTTTGTTGGTGGCTCTTTTACCTTTATTATTAATGGCTCAGCTTCAATTATCTCCTCCACGTTTGAATTGGGAATGACTTTTATCACGATTTTTTTCATCTGTGAATCATATTTATCATAAGCAATAAAAACCAAAAGTAAACTTTTAACTTCCACAAAATACATTAATAATATCTAGCATCTCAACGCATAAAATGCCCAAATTAACTGCCGAGGAACCCAGTACCAGCATCTGGCTGAAAGAGATAATCTTAGAAAATTTCATGTCCTACGAATATGCGAGGATACCGCTAAAGCAAGGGCTTAATCTGATTTCAGGTCCAAACGGAGCGGGCAAGTCATCCATTCTATTAGCGATTTCCGTTGCACTGGGTCAGATATATACAGAACGGAGCAAAAGGCTGAGAGATTTGATAAGGCGTGGTAACGAAATCGCACGGGTTACTTTGGTATTTGATAACGAAGAAAAGAACGGAAGAAGACCAATCGGTTTTTCAGACGCCGATACTTTCATGCTGTCGAGGTATCTGAAGAACGATGGGAACTACTGGTGGGAAGCGGATTATAAGCAGATAAGCTACGAAGAAGTTACCAGGTTGTTCAAAGGGTTTGGGCTCGACCCGAATAATATGCTGATAATCATGCATCAAAACACAATGGAGCAATTCTGCTTGACGTCACCGCAGGAGAAGCTAAAGCTTTTAGAAGCGGCTGTTGGCTTCAGCTCATATCGAGAAAAGGTGATAGACGCGAGGAACAGGCTCGAATCAATCATAAGCGAAGATGAATCAATTTCCGAACTGCTGGGAAGAGCGGAAGAAAGCCTTGGTTACTGGAAAGAGATGCATGATAAGTATTTACTTCGGGAGGAGTTGGATGAGCGAAGAAGATGGTTGAAACGCGAGGCGATATGGGCACGGTTCATAAAACAGGAAGCGGCGGTAGAAATACTCGCGGAACGGCTTAAAACGAAGGAACATGCGCTTGAATCAAATCAGGCTGAGATGGATGAGACAAAGGGGAAGATAAAGGACTGGCGGGGAAAACTCGGTTCGTGGAAAATCAACTCTAAAGAATCCTTTTACGAACTTTTACATCTGGAGAAGGAAGAGACGAAATTTGCGGTTTTAGCTGAGCATCTGCGAGAGAACGAACGGATTTTTAGCGAACTCGGAAAGAATGAAGAGGTGGAGAAAATAAGGGAAAGGCTAAAAGAAGCGGATAAAAGGAGGGGAGAATTAGAAGAGGAAATAAGCAAGGTGCAAAGCAAACTCGGAGCTCTTGAAAGAAGCATGGAATCGAACATGGAACCCTATATAAGCTATCGCGTAAAGGAAGAAGTCCTGAGGTTTAAGAGCGACATGCTCGAGGCGGATATAAAAACGATTAAGGCGGAGATGGAGAAAGTGAATGAAAAGTTGGCGGATTTACTACCCACGAAGAAAAAAGCAGGTGAGCGAATAGAAACAGAAAGAAAACAAAGCGAAATAGAGAATGAAATAGGTTTGGTAAATGCGAGAGTCGAAGCGTTGGGCGAGATACCGGAGGAGACAGAGGAGATATACTCTAATTATTCAAAATTGTTTGATGAATTGAAAGAGAAATCGAAGATAGTAGTGGCGAATAAACGAGAAGGGCTGAAGGAGCTCGATGCAAGGAAGAAAGTCTGGCGGAAGGCGATAACCGACCTTTTAGATTCTATCAATAGTTCTTTTCAGCAAATTCTGTCTGGCATAGACGCTACCGGGTTAGCACGGCTGGTTAATGTCGAGGATGGTGAGGGCGATATAGAAAATGCGGGTTTGGAACTTTTTGTGGGGTTCAGAGGCTCTCCACCTGTTCTGTTTGATTACTATACACAAAGTGGAGGCGAGAAGACAGCATTGATAATGGCATTCCTTCTGTCAATCCAGCAACTGCTTCGGTCTCCGTTCAGGGCGGTGGACGAGTTTGATATACACATGGACCCAAGGAATCGAGAAGAGATATATAAGATGATGCTTTCTTCGATGAAAAATTCTGAATGCTTGCTGATTACTCCAGGCCAGATAACCGTAACCGACCCAAGCGTTCATATAATTGTGGTGCAAAAGGCGTATGGGAAATCGGGTGTGCGGGAGGTTAAGAAAAGTTAAACAGAAACTTTTTCTTGACTAACTATTTCCTTTCACCATACCCATACTGCAAATAATTTTAGGAACATCATAAGAAGACAGTTCCTTCTCTTCCTGCTCTTTCACTCGATGCAAGCCATATTGAAAATAGATTTCCTTCAATCTGTCAAACAAAGCCTTACCCTCAATACCACCTCGCCTTAATTTCCCTAAATGCTGTAAGATAATATTGGATAAGTGTACTGCCCATTAACATATTACCGTTTTTGTTCTACCCCGCAAACCGATAGAATGAATCTAATAGTAAAAGCTCATGTGTTCTTTATTCAATTATTGAATAGTCCCTGCAACAGGTCTATTGACGCTACAGCTATGTTTGGCTATTTATATCTTCTATACATATATCGAAAATAATAGCAAAAATGTCTATAAAAAAATGTTTCGTCATAATGCCTCTTAAAAATAAAAAGGTGGAAGGCGTGTACGAAGAATCAATAAAACCTGCAATAGAAGAATCAGGACTTCAATGTCTTCGATCCGACAAAAGTATTCTTTCTGGGGAGAACATCATAAGTGAGATAAAGGGATTAATTAAAGAAGCTATTGTCTTAATCGCGGATTTAACAGATAATAACCAAAATGTCTATTATGAACTTGGATTTGCACATGGTGTGGGTAAAAAGACGGTTTTCTTATTATCACAATCTACAAACGATCTACCCTTTGACATAAGGCATCTTCAGATTTGTGAATACAAGAATACCTCAGAAGGGCGTAAAAAATTAAGGAATGATATAGCTGAATATATCAAAAAATTGCCGGAAGAGGGATTGGATACATATCTTGATTATTTATTAGGGAATCTGCTTTTTGAAACAATTTTTGAGGATTGAACATGGTAAAAAAGCACCGGCTGCTGGAATACTTAGTTAGGGAAACGGGAATGAGTGAAGAGGAAGTAATAGAAGAAAAGAGAAGACAAGGATATGAGCCATTCCATATAGGTTTTGGAGAATATTCGGGCAAAATTTCATTCAGAAAAAAGAGAGTTCGACGAGAATAAGTAATAAGTGGCCACTTTTTAACAGTCTATGTTCTTTTAATTAACAATAGATTTTTTAGATAATTATTATGGACCCGTTTGAACTCAAACTAAAAGCACCATAACTGAGAAATGAAAGGATGGAAGAAAATAATTTTTTGAGGGCATATAAAGAATATCTTGAGAGATATCAGAGATATCTCGATAAAAATCCAAGAATAGATGAAATTTGTATCTCTGATGGTCGCCGTATTGAAGTTGAGGATCCTAACACCGGTATTTACCAGTTTGGCATAAGTGAGAGCGAGTTTCTCAGATTGGATAAAATGATGAGCGGAGAGCTCAAAGTTTTGATTAATGAGCAGGAATATGAAAATGAGATATTATCATTTGATAAAGAATCAATTGTTATTCGATTAACGGGTATTCGTGAGGGAAGAATTGAAAGAGTTTGCCTCGCAAGCGATGCAGAATTTCTTAAGCGTATAACTGAGAATCAGATTGGGATTTTAGAAAGCCTTCATGAGAATCAAAGTAAACTGAACATTTTATCTGGTAATTTTGAAGGAGCTGAGCGAGTTGTTCCATGTTCATTTGAGAATAGAAGGGTAGAAAGAAATCCAAAACAAAAGGAAGCAGTAGAATTTTCCGTGGGTGTTAAAGATTTGTTTCTTATTTGGGGACCACCAGGAACCGGGAAGTCCACGATAGTTCCGGAGATAATAAGAAATTACCTGTCGCGGGAAAGCAATGTGAAAATACTCGTTTGCAGTTATGCTAACGGAGCGGTGGATAGAATTGTGGAAATTATCTGCAAAGATAGAAATCTCAGACAAAAAATGGTTAGGGTGGGTCCATCTCAGATTAAGGCGGAATATAAGGACATTAAGCTTGTAGAAATTATAAATAATGTCTTTGAAGGAGTGAAAAATAGAATAAAGAACCGTATAGAGCGATGGAAGGAATTGGATAAGGAAGAAAGGGAACATGTAGATGATGCAAGAGATAGGATAAGAGATAGGATATTAGGGTTAGAGAAGGAAATTTGGGCATCAAAAGAAGATAGAAAGTCTCTGGAAAATCATAAAGTGAGCATCGAAAACGAAATAAGTGAGAGCGAAGACGCTATTGCAAGGCTTAGGGATAAGGAAATGATTTTGGATGGGAAACTTGCATCAGATGAGGAAGAAAAAGAAAAAATCAAAAACCTTTCCGAAATTGTAGCGATATATCTTGGTTTTACAGAAAGTAGGATTCCATGGATGCGAAGACGTAAATTCAGAAGAGACCCGCGATACATCTCGCACAGAAGCATGATTGCGAGATTTAACCTGGAAAACTTGAATAGTGATGAACTGGGAAGGTTAGAAAGGTCGAATCAAGAAAGAATGGAAGAGGTCACACGCTCGTTAAGCGATTTACGGTCATCGTTAGAAGGCGCAAGAGGGGAAATAATTAGGAGGGAAAAGTGGAAAGAAGATAAAAGAAGAAAGTTAAAAGCAGTGGAGGAGGAAATAAAAGCAAAAAAGAGAAAAGAATCCGATTTAGGGAATGAAAAGGAAACACTTGAAGCTTCGCTAAACGCAGAAGCTGGGGAAATGTTCTCATTGATAAGAATATTAAATATCATACCGGAGGAACGATTTGGGTGGTTAAAAAGGATTATTGAGGGAATTAAGGCGGAAAGAAGAGAAATAAGTCGGGAGCTTAAGTCATTGAAAGAAAGAATATCTAATGTTCGCGATCAGGAGAAGGAAATACTAAACGGAAAGCAAATAATAGCTACTACCAATCTAAAAGTTTTAACCTCCATTTTTGATGATTTACATTTCGATTTGGCAATAATGGACGAAGCGGGATTTACGGATTTACCCGCTGCTTTAGGACCTTTTGTTAAGGCAAACAAACTTATCCTCATCGGTGATCACAAGCAATTGCAGCCGATAATACCTCATGAAGGGGAAATAGGAACCTTCATTGAAAAATGTCAATTTATTGAGAAAAGCATTTTTGAACTGTTTTGGGAAAGAAGACAATCGGAAAACAAGGGGATTATGCTGAACAAGCAGTATAGAATGAAAGAGGAGATAGCGAGTTTCATAAGTAATGGATTTTATGATGGCTTGCTGGAGACGGGGCTAATTGAGGAAAGAAGCGACTCACGGGATGCAGAGGACTCCGTTATTAGCTTCAGGTGCCCTCTGGTGTTCATAAACATAAACGCATGGGAGGAGCGTGAGTGGAAGTCATGGTTTTGTGCCGGAGAAATAGAATTAGTTAAGAGAGTGGTAAAGAAATTTGCAGAGGAACACGAAGGCGAAAGGATTTATGATAAAATAGGGGTTATTAGTCCTTTTAGACCACAAAGCAACAGGATGAAGGATAAAATACCGAAAGAGGTTGCTTGTGGCACTGTTCATGTGTTCCAGGGACATGAAAAGCCGATTGTTATTTGCTCGACAGTGAGACAGACAGAAATGGGTAGAAGAAGCCCACCTCTATTGGATGAAAGGTTGCTGAACGTTGCCGTTTCGAGAGCTATGTACAAATTTATACTTGTGGGCAATAAAGACGTCCTTTGCCAAATACCACATTATAGAGCCCTCATTGAGCATATAAAGCAGTACGGAGAGGTATACGGGGAGATACCGGAGGGCTATGATTACACAAATAGATGCGAGTATTGTGGAAGACCAATAGAGAGAAGATGGAGGTTTTGTGCAGCCTGCCGTAATGCGGTGGAACATGAGAGGGACAGAGGGGGCTTAATTCGATTCATTGATGGAATTATTGTGAGGTCACAAGGAAATATTCCAACTGTTGATGGACATTGGGTGAGATCAGAAGGGGAGCAAAAGATTGATAACTGGCTTCATGGGTATTCAGAAACCGCCAATCATAGATATGAAGAGCATGTAAAGAAGTATTTATTTAGTTTGGCGGAACGATTTGAGAGAGAATTGAATGAAGGGACTATTTCGAGAAGAGTGAATCATGAATTTAGAGAAAGAGGCTTTTCTCTTTCTGAGGATGCTGTTGTTACGAGAAGAAGGGAAGAAGATAAGTGGGATATAACGGATTATAGAGAGGGAGAAACATACAGCATTGAAAAGGAGAGAAAAGTGCTGAAAATATACAAAAAGGCAAGAATACCGATGTGGTGTGATTGGTATCTTCCTGATCGTGACATCTATATAGAATATTGGGGGATGATGGAAGATGCACGCTACCGAAGAACAAGAGAGGAAAAAATCAGGGAATATAACAGACTTCAGTTAAAGCTTTTGAGCTTTGAGAGAGAAGATTTGGATAATTTAGACGAAAAGCTGCGGGAAAAATTTCGAGAATTCTGAGTTGTGATAAGGTGAAGAGGGGTGTATCTCTTATTGTTATATTTCAAATGCAAAAACGCTACTTTCGAGCCTTTTCAAAACTAAAACTTTCATTAATCGTAACTACTCACCCCTGTGTCAACCCCATAGAACCGTCTGAAGGAATAAATGGAGACCCTCTAAGCGCATCGTGAATAGCATCGAGGACACGACGCCCGTTCTTCCGCGCTGTAGAGATATACCCACGAATACTACAGAA
>JAUVZJ010000022.1 GCA_030602585.1 Candidatus Methanophagales archaeon
GGGAGGTCTCGTATCGTCCTCAACCGCGTCCTGGAATATGGCAGAGGCTCTGAGGTAAGAAAGGTATAACCTAAATGGGAAAGCCGGAATGATGCGATGCGAGAAGTCGGATGGATTCATAGTAGCGATGATGCCGGTGCCGGTGAACGGTTGGCAACAGCCGGGAGGATAAAACACCGATTATGCGAAGGAATCCTGCTTTGGCGAAGCCGAACAATGGGTGAGAAAGATGCGCAAATCAAGTAGGAAGTCGGCGAAGGTATTTCATGAGAAAGACGCCACGCTGATTGCCGAAAAGGTTTGTGTATTGAAACAGTTTGTTGGAGGTTGGTGGGAAGAGATGGTTGATCTCACTCCCTGTAATGGGGCAACGCCATCGGAGAGCCGTATACGGGAAATCCGTACGTGCGGTTCGATGAGGGGACGGAGGTCGAAAGACCTCCTCCTACTCTGCCGTGGGGCAGAGCCCCACACTGTGCTAAGAAAGAAAAGGTTAAATGGCAACAGAAGAAAAGGAACCATTGCGATTCGTAACCGACAGAATGTTAGGAAAGTTAAGCACCTGGCTTCGTATCCTTGGGCACGATACGGTTTACGCTGCGGAAATAAAAGGTAAATCCGTTGGAGGAGAAGAAGACGAGGATAAAGCTCTTGTCGCTTTTGCAGAGCACGAAGCACGAATATTGCTCACACGAGACAAGAATCTTGCATCATCAGCGAGTAATAAAGGTGCGCAGTGCGTTCAAATAAAAACAGAGGATGTGATGGAACAATTGAAGGAGTTGCTTCTTCATAACGTAAACATAAACCTCGAACCCGTCCCTGCGAGGTGTAGCGAATGCAATGCAAGGATAAGAAAAGTAGAGGAAGGAGAAGAGGAGATACTGAAGGAGAAAAGCTATGTGCCAACGAGCATGGTCGGTAAGTGTGATTTCTGGGTTTGTGAAGGTTGCGGCAGGATATACTGGGAAGGAAGCCACTGGAGAGATATGCGTGAGAGGTTGAGGCAGTTGAGATGAGGCGGCATTGGTGAGGCTGAAAAATTACAAGCATCAAGCACCAAATTACAAATAAATATCAAGCACCAAATTACAAATTATAAAAAACATGGTGCAAAAAATACGAGTATCCGTCCCTGCAAAGGTGATACTATTTGGTGAGCATTTTGTGGTGTATGGAAAGCGAGCATTAGCCACTGCTATAAACCAACGGCTCGTGGTAGAGGTATCGAGCAGAGAAAAAGGAGGGTATCACGTAAAAATAGAGAACATACCTACTTTTGGCCTGGAGATGGATTTAGAGCATGAAAAAGGAGGGAATATAAAAGCACTGCCTTATAAGGATTACGATACCGCAACAAAAGCAATTGCGTATGTCAAGGAATCAATAGTGTATCTGGAAAAAAGATACGGGATAGGTGGGGAAGGCGTGGAAATAGAGATAAAGTCGGAAATACCGCTTTCTGCGGGATTAGGCTCTTCAGCAGCGACTTGTGTTGCTACTATCGCGGCACTCAAAGATTATTTTGGCGTAAGCGGTGATTTAGAAGGAATAAGAGCGGATGCACATCATGTCGAGAAGGCGGTTCAAGGTGCTGCCAGTCCTGTTGATACTGCGATTTCAACTTATGGCGGATATGTGCTGGTAGAGAAAGGAGAGGTGAAGAGATTGCACTTACCGGAACTAAATTTGATTGTGGGGTGCATTGGCAGCATACCTTTGAGTATGGACGTCAAAAAAGCTTCTGAGATGGGATTAAAGACAAAAAGGATGGTTGAAGAGGTTAAAGTGCGAAAAGAGAGTTTCGTGAAGGTATTCAATTCGTTTTTCGATGCCTCTGATGAGATAACGGCACAGGCAATCAATGCGATAGAGGATGGCGATTTTGTTAAATTAGGCGCGTTGATGAACATAAATCATGGTTTGCTGGATGCAATAGGGGTGGTTCCGAGGCGGTTAAGCGAACTCGTGAAGAGGTCGCAAGAATTAGGCGCTTTGGGTGCAAAAGTAACAGGAGCAGGTGGGTTGGACGAGATGGGTAGTGTTGGCTCTGTTTTGGTATTGCCGGGTGAGTCAGGGGATAGAATAAAAGCAGCGATAGAAATGGCGGGTGCGCTTGTAATGGATGTGAAAACAGGGGATGCGGGGCTGAAGATAGAAGCAGGCTCCGGTTTTTGATTAGATTTCTATCCCTCTTATGGCGGTGCTCTAGGTCATAAGCAGAAGTGCTAAATCTGGAATATATGGAATCCCCCTTTGAGATAACCGAATTGGGTGGTGAGACAAAAGAAGGAGTGGAAGAGCGAAATTTTTAAATAATAAATAGAGATGAAGTGGTATGAAAAGCATAAAAAAACTTAAACCGCTTGCAGCGGTTGTTGGTGCAGGTAGGACAAAATTTGGTGAACTCTGGTACGATAACCCTGAGGAGCTACTGGCTGAAGCGGGGATCAAGGCTATGGGATCGGTTGAACACGGGCTGAGGCGTAAGGACATCCAGGCATGTTATTTCGGCAGTTTTCTATATCAAGTCACCAATAAGCTCGGTCTCGTACCGGGGTATATGGCACGAGAACTGGGTATGAATATTCCTATGAGCAATACAGAGGCAGCATGTGGCTCCGGGGGTTCCGCACTCTACAATGCATGCCTCGGCATCAGATCCGGTGAGTATGATGTGGTCCTGGTTGGTGGATTTGAGAAGATGACGGACAGGTCAGGGAAGATTATTGACGACCTCATGCTTGCGGGTGACCCCCACGAGTTCGACACTGGCTACACTTTCGCAGGTCTATATGCGTCTATGATGGTAAGATACATCCACGACTACGCACATGGCAGTGACAGCAGATGCAGGGAAGCCCTTGCCCTCATCGCGTGTAAGAACCATCACCATGCAATGGGGAACGAGTATGCGCAGTTCAGAAGAGAGCTTACGATGGATGACGTGTTCAAATCACCTTTAGTTGCGGACCCCATTCGGGTACTGCACTGTTCACCGATCTCGGACGGAGCTGTGGCGCTTGTGGTAGTCAGTCCTGAGATGGCGAAGAAGTACACGGACACGCCCATCTACATTGTGGGCAGTCAACAAGCAACGGATGATGTCTCCCTCTGCAGTAGAGAGAGCATCACGGGAATAAAGGCTACAAGACTGGCAACGGAGAATGTATTGAAAGAAACGAGCATGACGATGGGTGATATTCACGTTGCTGAAGCCCATGACTGCTTCACCATAGAGGAAATCCTCTTCTTAGAGGATTCGGGGTTCTGTAAAAGAGGTGAAGGCTGGAAGATTGTTTATGACAGCTACGAGTCCTTCAAAGGTTCGAAGCACATCCCATACGTGAATGGAGATAGGGAGCTGATAGTTAACGCTGGAGGTGGTTTGAAAGCGGACGGGCATCCAGTGGGCGCCACTGGTGTTAGACAGGTCTATGAGTGTTTCAAGCAACTGAGAGGCGAAGCGGGAGGGAGTCAGGTTGACAATGAGCTTAATGTGGCTCTGTGCCATAACATAGGAGGGACTGGCGGAATCGCCACGGTCCACATTTTAGTGAGGGAGCTACAATAAAATGAGCGAACCAATTACGAGGAGAAAGATTCTCGTGGATTATAGAATTCGGGCAGCGATATGCGAGAACTGTGGTCGAGTTTACTTCCCGCCCAAGTCCTTCTGCGATGTGGAAGGAAGGGAAAGCAAGATGCGTCCGACAGACTACTTCTATGAAAAAGGAACGTTTCTCACCGGCAGCGTCATCCGTGTACCTACAAATAAGTTCAGCTACCTGAAATCCTACCTATCAGGAATAATTCACTTCCAAAACGACGATCTGAAGGTCCCGAGTAGAATAACGGACTATGTTCCTCCCTCGGAAGAGATTGATGTCTCAGAGTTCATCGGTAGAGCGGTGGTGCCAAGGTTTAGAAAAACCTACGAGAACGGAGCAAGCGGTCTCATTTACTACTCAAGCCTGAACTTCTCCTTTGAAGACGATTACTACCCCTTCCAGGAATACAAGCTAATCAAGCCCTCCTCAAAAAGCGAAAACCGAGATAAACCCGGAATCGTTGGATACGGTGTGTACATTCCAAAGTTCAGAATAAAGAACGAAGCTCCGGGGGTGCCCGGCGTAAAGGAAAGAAGCCTGCCATTTGCCGATGAGGATACCACCACCTTCGCGGTGGAAGCGGGCAAGAGGGCACTCATTCACTCCGCTATTGACTGCCAATGGGTGAAGAAGTGTTTTGTTGGCTCTGAGTCAGCGCCTTATGCTGTCAATCCTTCCATGTCCACCGTCTCCCAGGTCCTCGAGCTTGGCGAAAAATATGAAGGCGGATTCTTCTCCGGTGGTATTGACTCTCAGTTTGCCTGCAAGGCGGCGACGGACTTATTCATAGACGCCGCTGCCTTAGTCGCGTATCCCACTTTTGGTGGCGAATACGTCATGGTCATAGGAGCTGACAACTCTCAAGCTGCCAGAGGCGACCCGTTGGATTACACTGTCGGAGCTGGTGGCACCGCCTTTATCTTCGGCAAACGAGATGTCATCGCAACCTTAGACTGCTATGTTCCTTATACTTCCGACACTCCGGATTTCTACCGAAGGGATGGAGAGGAGTACCCAAAGCACGGTGGCAGATTCACCGGGATACCTGCCTATTTCAAGCATGTTGGGACCGCCATGAAGGCAGCCTTGAAGATGTGTAACTTTACTCCAAAAGACATTCAATACGTTGTCAACCACGCTCCCAATGCTAAATTTCCATACCAGGTAGCCGTAGAGGCAGGCTTCGATAGAGAACAGATTGAACCCGGCTTGGTGGTGAGGTACATAGGCAATCTCTATTCCGGTTCATGCCCCACTGCCTTAGCCGCTGTGTTGGACATAGCAGAACCCGGCGATAAGATTCTCATGACGAGTTACGGTTCAGGAGCAGGAAGCGATGCATATATCTTCACCGTTACAGAAGCGATAGAGAAGAAGAGGGAAAGGTCCATCACCGTGAAAGAGCAGATTGATAACACACATCGGCAATACGTTGACTACAGCACGTACCGGAGATGGAAAGAAGGTGAGTGAGGGAGAACGTTAGAGGTGATAAAAGAGATATGATTGGGAGAGGTACCATTGATAGAGGCAAAAGAGGAGATTGTTCGTTATTAAGCATGCTATTTGAATCATCAGGATAGAAAGTGAGTTTTGCAACAGCCTTTTAGATGAAAAAGAAAAAAATGAAAAGTCTCGAAGATATAATATAATATATTATTAGACAAAATGTCCAGGGAAGAGGATGAAATAGTAGTGGTTCCGAAGAAGGAACTGGATAAAAGAGATGGATTAATAAAATCCTTAGAGGCAAAATGCCAGAAGATGAAAGCGGATTTCTCGAGGTATAAAGAGCGTGTTGAAGATAGAGAAGAAGAAATACGAAGAAAAGCAGGTGGTGAATTAGCCAGCCGATTGCTCACCGTTGCTGATACGCTCGACCGTGCGATGGATAGCCATGAGGTGGATGGTGGCTGTGAGGTCGTAGAAAGGATGCGGGAAGGAACACAAAGCAACCTGGGAATGACCTATAACCAATTGTTGAACGCATTAGGGGTAACTCCAATTGCACCATCACCCGGCGAGAGGTTCAATGACGAATTGCATACCGCAATAGAGACCACGCCGAACTGTTTTCTTCCCGATAAAGCCGTTGTTTCTCTGGTGAGAAAGGGGTATATGCTAAACGGCGAGCTAATCAGACCTGCTGAGGTGGTTATTTCCAGAGGTGGTGAACCCGGAGAAGAAGAGGTGAAGGCAGAAGCCGCGTCCAAGCCTGAAAGCATTTTATCGAAATTTTTGAGCGGTTTTACGTCAAGGGTGTTCAAGCGCAAGTTCGAGGAATTGAAAGAGAGAGGGCAAGAGTTGGAGGGGAGGGAGCACGAATTGAGCCAGAACGAGGAAATGCTTCGGCGGTCCGTTAAAGAACTTGATGCCAGAGAGGAAGAATTTAAGAAAAGAGCTGAAGAATGGGTAAAAAGGAAAGAGGCAGAAGAATCAAAGGTTCATGAGTTGGAGCAGCGCAAAGAAGCTTTGAATGTCGAGCTTGAAGGATTAAAAAGACAATTACGCGTCATTCACGAGAATTTGAATGAGCTGGATGCTAAAAAGGACAAAATGGTTATTGAGAGCATTGCTTTAAGCAGATATAACGAAGAGCTGTTAGCAGAGAAAGAGAAGCTATTAAATGAGATGGAAAAAAGGGAGAGAACAAAGGAATCGGTAAATGCAGAGTTGATGGAGATAGAAGAAAGAAAAGCGAAGAGTAGTGAAGAGCTATTAAAGATGGAGGAAGAACTGTGGAGAACAAGAGAATCGGTAAATGCGGAATTAAGGGAGGCGGAGGAAAGAAGAGCGAAGAGTGCCGAAGAATTATTTAAGGTCGAAGAAGAACTGCAAAAAACAAAGGAATTATTGAATTCAGAGCTGAAGGAGAAGGAAAAGGAGAAAAGAGAAGAAAAAAGCAATGTGTTACCTTTTGTAGATATTGAAATGCCCTGTTAGGGGGAGTGGTAAAAATGGAAAAAGATGTAATCGGAATTGATTTTGGCACGACAAATTCAGGAGTGGCGTTTATCGAATTTGACGAACCAACAGTTATAGAGAACAGCGAGGGAGAGCGTGTGACGCCTTCGGTAGTATATTTTAAAGATGACGGGAACGTGACAGTGGGAAGTGCGGCAAAGCGAAATATAATTGCAAACCCGGAACGCACAGTAAAGTCAATCAAGCGGCTCATGGGCACTGACCATAGGGTGCAAATAGGGAATGAGTCATATCCGCCTGAATATATAGGAGCGCATATAATAAGAAAACTCGTTCAGGATGTCGAGAAACGAGTGGGAACTTCTTTTTCTGATGCCGTAATAACAGTGCCCGCATATTTCATGGACCCGCAGCGGCAGGCGGTTAAGGATGCGGGTGAGATTGCAGGCTTGAATGTGCGAGGGATAATAAACGAGCCGACTGCTGCCGCTCTGGCTTTCGGGTTTGGAGAAGAAGAGGAGCGAAGGGTGCTCGTCTATGACTTCGGCGGTGGCACGTTTGACGTTTCGATTCTCACCATAGGAGGTGGTTTTTTCGATGTTGATGCGACAAGTGGAGATAGCCATTTGGGTGGGGATGATCTGGATGCACGGATCGAGGATTTTATACTGGATAAAATCAAGGAAAAGCACAAAATAGACTTGAAAAAGAAGGAAGATAAGAACCGAACTTTACTTCAGTCGTTAAGGGAAGAAGCGGAACGTGTAAAGATAGAACTGTCGAGCAAAGAAAGTGTAACAATTAATTTGCCTTACGTGGGGACAAAACGAGGTGCACCAATTGCATTCAGCTACGAGCTTGTGAGAAGTGAATTTAACGAATTAATTTATGATTTTATCGAGCGAACGAGGAAGCCAATGGAGCAGGCGTTCGATGATGCCTCACTTTCCCCCGATGACGTTGATGAGCTAATTCTGGTTGGTGGAACGACATACATTCCAGCAGTGCAGGAGTTCTTGCGGGAGTTCTTAGGTAAAGAGCCGGAGCATAAAGTGAACCCGATGGAGGTTGTCGCACTCGGAGCGGCTGCCGCAACGTTGAGGGGGGAAGTAAAGGAGAAGTCGGGAAAAATAAGGAGACCGATAGAAATAAGCGACGTCATCTCTCGCTCTCTTGGTGTTTTGACTTTTGATGGAACGGTTGAAAAGATCATTACGCGGAATACAAAGATACCAATCAAGAAGACAAAGAGGTTTTCAAATCCCTGGGACTATATGGAGGAGGGAGATATCCCTGTTTATCAAGGTGAAAGTGAACTTCCAGAAGAAGCGGGCTTCCTGGGTAATTTTTTGTTCTCGATAGAGCCAAAACCGATGGGAGAGTCAAAAGTTGATATCGCTTTCGGGGTGGGAGAAGAATTTGGGATATTAAATGTAACTGCAAAGGACCACGACTCAGGAAATGAGCGAACGGTAAGAATGGAGGCAAGGGGGCGGCTACCAAAGGAAGATAAGAACAGATGGATGAAGAAAATGCTAAAGATACAAGCGATAAAGGTTAGAGTCGTGAACGTGGAAACAGAAGACGTTCTCAGCTACTATCTCAACCCGAATGCTCGTATTGGAGACGTAAGGCAAGACCTTATGAGAAAAGGTATTTTAAGCGAAGGACTGGGCATTTTTTACAAAGATAACGAACTTGAGGATGAGCGACTGGTTAAAGATGCAAGTATTAAGAGCGGTTCAGGGCTGGAGTTAAGGCAAAGGTAATGAGATGGCAGAAGAGAAGAAGGCATTTGACGAATGGATGCAACTTTTCGTCTGTGACGACCCTTACTGGAAAGTTCCCACACGATACATGGACATGTCGAGAGTGGGCGCGATGGGGAAAAAAATTGAGAAGTTTGAAAAGCTCTATCCCAAGTGCATTGAGGATTTATTCGACGGTGCGCCGACCTATTATTGCGTGCTTTGTGTATCGAAAAAGGATTCGCGGGTAGCTATTGAGAGGGCGTATGAACGAAAGAAGGAATGTTCTACGTATCCTGACGAAGTGATTGAACGAGCATACGAGATGCTGAGCGACGATAAAAAGCGCTCTACATACAATGAGATTCTACGTGTTTTTTTTAAACTCTTGCAGGCATTCACGGCGATAGAGAAGCGAGAACTAATAGATGAGCATGATGACTGGCTAAGAATGGAAAAAAACCTTGCTACATGGGAGTATATCCTGAAAAACCGTAAAGTCTGGCTTCGTCTCTTCCATCAGGGATTACCCACGTTTTATGAAGTTCTGGGTGTGGACCGTGCGGGACTAAAAGACAGTGAGGTGATAGAATGTAAAAACAAGAACGTGGACAATAGATTAGCAGAAGAGATTGGTAAAATACTGAACAATCCACAGTTGAGGTTTGAATACGATTTTATGCTTGATGCGCTGGATAAAATTTTTGATGAGAACCCTCTCGCGGGGATTGGGAGAGAAAGAGTGTTTTTGAAGGGCAAAGATGCGTTTTATTTAATGTTGCTAAAATATCACGATTATTTGGAGAAGTATGCGTGGATTATGCAGGAGCATCAAGATTGGAAGGAATATACGGACGAAAAGACATTTTATAGCGTGTTAAACATAGATGCGGGTTCGATTCCGGAGGATAAGCGAGCGGCAGAGAATTTTTTCAGAAATGCATACCGCGATACTGAGAGAACGGAAGAGGTTAATCTTGCGTATAGCGTGTTAAAGAATTCCAGGCTGAGAGAGGACTATGACTGGCTGTTAAAGAACGGGGAATGGGTGAGTATGCTGCACGAGTTCGATATAGAAGAAGTAGATGATGCGCAGATAAAAGCAGTGATGGAAATTGCGGATGCGGTTGTAAGGAAGTGAAAACGGGGGAAAAGGGCTGGGGATATTGGCAGGTTGTTGATTAGATATTCGGTTTACGGAAAGCAGGCTTCAGTTTTGCAGTGCTGGCTTCCTCAGGATGGATTTTCACCACCACAGAAATAGTACGAATCATACTCCCTCAGGC
This sequence comes from Candidatus Methanophagales archaeon, assembly GCA_030602585.1. GTDB lineage: Archaea > Halobacteriota > Syntropharchaeia > Alkanophagales > Methanospirareceae > JAFNKG01. The sequence continues at coordinate 9,571 of JAUVZJ010000022.1, forward strand.
CCACACGTAACTATTTTTTCAATAATGTGGATTTCATATAACGGTTCTCGGGTAGCCGTTCGCGCCGTCAATCGAAGCGGTTATCTGTCAAACCATAATTAACGTTAAAAATATCAATTACATTTCAAACTGCAACATCACCAAGCATGACGGCTACCTGATATTGTGCGCTGTTATTATTTTAAAATGGTAAATCGTCCTAAATTATTGAGTTTTGTTGTTGGTTTTGTCCTCCCTCATTGTTTAATTCTAATAGAGTGCCAGTTCTTAAATATTTTGCGAAACGGTTGTAAAAGAAAGTCATTTCTCCTCTTTGGATTCTCGTTGCATAATCTCTCAAATTATCAGAAATGTTTTGTGCATTTATCAACTCAGGGATTGAAATGAAATTTTCAAGAAGAATATTTGCAAGCTCTTGTTTCATCTCCATTCTGCCTTCACGGTAAAGTCTTTTCCGAACTACTCCATTCAATCTGTGCTGAATTTTTAAGGAAAGAACTTTTTCCTTTAAATCTTGAGAATTAATTATATATGGGTCAACAATAATGCGAAACAAATGATTAAATGAAAATCTTTCATTTGTAACTATGCAACTTACTTCTGGGGTCATAGCGTTAGGGTCTCCAAAGGTTTCCCTTAGTGCTTGTTGATATTTAATATAGGCTTTTGCATAATCGTTTGGTGCTTGATTTGTGTCTTCGTATTTAAATATGCGATTGACAGCTTCAACATTAGGCAAAGCTTCTTTTTCCCTATTAAACTCCCTACCACCGGCTGACCTCAAGCAAATGGCTACATCTGTGGCTTCTCTAAAAACTTCGGGGTTAAAGATTAAAAGAATATGTCCGTAGGGGTTTGGTGTAGGTGCAGTGTTTTCATTTCTTTGACCTTGAGCAAAACTATACCAAAAATCTTGTAGGTTCCCAAATACTTTGTTCCAAACTTCATTTTCTCTATCAGTGTTGTCTGTATCAAAAATGGTATAAGACAGCCCGCTTTGTTCCATTAGATTTCTGGATGGAACACCACCCAAATCTAAATAAGTCTTAAAGTCTTTGTATTGACAAGCGTGATAGATTTTAACACCTCTATTTTGAAAAAGGGTAATCAATCTTTCTATTCCTTGACCTTTGATTGTTGCCATAGGATAAATTTAAAACCAGGTTGTTAGGGTCGTGGGATTATTTTTTAAAATGTGCTTAGTTTTTTCTATTTTCTCTTTTAGTTTCTCCGATTCTGTTTTCAAAAGTTCAATTACAATAGGTTTTAATTGTTCCCAAATATTTTCACCTTCTTTTTTTGTGAGTTCTAATTTTTTCATTCGCCAGCTTATCTCTCTATCCCACCAAGGTGAATTTTTAATTTCGTTACACTTTGCACTCTCAAAATAAAAGGCAAGCCATAAGGCTTTATTAGCATTAAAACTGATTTGTTTAGCAGCTTCTCTTATTGCCTGTTTTCCTTCTTGGGTATGTTTATCAATTCCTACCCAATAAGGGAATTCTTTTATTGATTTCGTTTCTATGTATTCTGTTCTTGGAATTTCGTCTGTTATAGCTAAATAAGCTGCTGCCTGCGCAAATGCCCTATCCCAAGGCCATCCAGCTTTGCGGAATCCCTTATCGGCATTTTCAACAATTTTTTTTCTTTTATCATCTAGATTCTGATTACGAGCCCAATCCCAAAAGTCTTTTGGTCTTTTGATGGCCTCAGAAATTTTTTTTATTGCTTTATCTGAATTGTTGCCAAAAAAAACTGAGTTGTCACCGGCTGATAATGCATAAGCAAGAGAACCAAGTCCCGCGGCATTTTTGTTTTTGATTGTTTTAACAATTTTGAGATAGTGATTTGTAATAATCTCCTCATCCTTATCGTAACTTACTTCAAGCCCATAAGTCCAACATTCTTCAAAAGTCACAACAGCAAGTCTTTTTCTGAGCCAATCAAAGTCACCATTAGCAATAATATAGTTAATTGTTTTTTTGGTCATCTCATAATCGCCCCTTCTAATTACCTTTTGCAGTAATGACCGACTTATTTGGTCAGTGTCTGGACTTGCTTTTCTCATTACCCTTTTAGTCTACCTTGATGTATTTTATAATAATAGTGCCGAACTTGGTTTGCATATACATCCATTTGTTGGAACTTCTCCATCTTTATTCATCTCCTCCTACTTTTATCTGTAAGCTATCCAACGGACTTTTTATCTTACCTATATCTTCAGCGCTTACAGGTAATATAAATATTTCTGCTGTTTTATCAGAAACTCATCCTAACATCTTACTCATGCATCCTGCTATCAGTCCACCGATAGCATCATCCATGAACACACCCAGTTCGCTCAATATCCCCGGCTTTCTCGTATCGTAATAAAAGAAATTAAAAAGCGCTTTTTTACCGCCTATGTATTCTGCTATGTCAATTCCTATAAGCTCGTCAGCAACAATACAGGCTGCATCGGCTTCTCCCGCTTCTCCCGCTCTTCCCTTTCTTATCTCTTCATCATCCAGGCGAAATGCCGCTGCCAACAGCAATGCCACGTTCACATCCGAACATTCCTTCTTTATCGTTTCTTCCAATCTCTTTTTCAGCTCTTCCTTTCCAACTTCTCCTTCCACCGGCACGTAGAGCTCCAGAGCCGTTGATACCATATCCTCTAGATATATCCCTCGCTCCTCCAGCCTCGTAAGTATCGGTCTATCCATTCGCAACTTATCGTGATAAAAAAGTGCATCTTTCACTCCTTCTCTTACAACTTCGTAAATCAGTTTTCCTAATTTTGTCGCTTTACCTGCAAATAGCTCCTCTTTCACTCCTTCTCCATATCCATAACAGGCAACAACTACGGAATCCGTAGAGTCGCTGGTGAATAAATCACCTTTTTCATCGTGCATGTCAAGGTCGAAGAAAGCGGCTGTTTTCGCTTCCGTCGCTATTATCATCGCATTCGCCATTGCAGATTGCGACAGGTTCTTATTTACCAGCAGGATTATGTTTACTGTTGATTTGCTACGCTTTGATATGCCCGCGGTTATAATAGCCGTTACATCCTCTTTCTCTTTGATTCTTGCATTATTCATCGCGACGGCGGTCATCATTCCAACGATTTCTCCGCCTACTAAATCTCTTTCCTCAGCGAAGGAATCGAACAGTTCAAATGCGTTTCCTTTGAAATCCTTGCTCACGTTCAAATTTAAAATCGTTTTCGCACTACCGAAACCTCCGTTATAGACTGCGGAACTCAGCACTTTAAAATCGCCATGCACCGCAATGTATTTTTCCGTTTTCTCTATTTCCATGTTTTATCACGCCCACAGCCTTATTGCAGGTATGTAGTCACGCCTCAGTTCACCCGCCTTCCACGCAATTTCTGAAGTGACTTCAACTTTAATAATTTCATCTCGACTCATAAATGACCTTCCCAAATTTATTTGCAGGATAGACAATAGTGCCAATAATATCTTTATATGTCTCAAATTCTTCAGTAGTTTTTACAATTACATCCACGGGAATCTTCAAACCAGCGAGGATTTTCCTCACCTTTCGATTCTGTAAACGCGAGGGTAAATCACTATCCTTAATAATCAATAAATCCAGATCGCTCTCTTCGGTAGGTGTTCCGTTGGCATACGAGCCAAAAAGAATTACCTTTTGCGGCTTGAAGTTCTTTAAAATCTCATTGATGATTTTATTTATCTGCTCTTGAGTTAGCATTAAGACACCCCTTTGTAACCTTATTTAAGCGACCAATGGCGTATAACGTAGTGTATCCGAACTCACTTCGCATATCATTCCGTTTTGTTCGTTCACTTTAATACTTTCTATGGTCATTCATTTTCCTCCTTTTCCTTTACCTCATCAACTATAACTTAATATTATACATCACATTATATAAGAAGCAACACCACTCACGCAAACAAACAAAGAAAGCGTACTTGTTTACCGCTGAACCCAGAAAACACAGAGAGTCATAAAAATCAGTCATCCTGTTGAGTCCCTATTTTTTCGGCATCTCAACGCTCTCCGCAATCTCGGAGGTAAACAAATACAGAAAAACAACCTATGCTCCATTTACTTCAACATTCTTCAACTACTCCAGCACCCTTCCCGGTCGTTTATTTAAAGCTTCATATATCCCGACATCTCTCATTACTTCTTTTGGACATTTATCATGCCACATAGGGGATTTTGCCAGATGTATTAACGCTTCATCATAAGTAAGCTCCATTTCCATTAAAAATTTAACACCTTCCATAAATTCTTTATTTAGCTCTTCTTTTTTCATTTTCCCTCTATCGGATGATAGATGGCAATTAAATTTCCGTCACATTCGTCCTTCCATCTCAATCCACTCTTTTCTTTTTTCTTCCTCTTCTTTTCTACGTTTAAGTTCTTCTTCTTCTTCTCTTCTCCTCTTCTCGTCTTGCCACTCTTTTTCTTCTTCAACCATCTTAGCATATCTTTCTGGATTTATCTCTTTCCAGATTATCTCCCATTCCTTAGGATAATCTGATTCCAGCTGTTTGACGATATATCCTGTTCCAGAACCGGAAAATTCCCCAAGAGCACGCCTTTCTATTTTTATAAGGTCATCAATATAGTCCCTCTTTTCCCATGAGGTCTCCTTGATTTTGTTTTTAATATATTCGGATTTTATATTTTTGTACATCATTCAACCACCTCTTCAAAATCATCTGGTTTTTTACCTTCTTCAATATAACTTCCTATTATTGATTCACAAAATATTATACTCTCTTTAATCTCTTTTTCATATTTTCTTACTTCTTTATCCGATTCATTCGGATTATTAACACACTCAAGTAAACTTTTTATATCTGATAATGCACATTCTGTATCAATTGCAGCATCTATAAGAAATAACAAATCTTGTAAAAATTTATTATTTTTCTTCTTTTCCAATGCATTTTCTACCATTTCCTTTGCATCTCTCAGCATATTTCCCCAATCATCCACGATATTTTCTTCATATCTTAAAATATCTTCAAGATTCTTTTTAAGTTCATCTCTTTTGGTCATTTTTACTCCTCCATCTCCATCAACGTCTTCCTAACCATCCTCGCGGCTATGGTTGATGCCACCCTTCTCCTCGCCTCTTCCAGCGAAAACGAAAAATCCTTCACTATTGCTCCCTTGAGAATCATCGGCTTCAGCAATGGCTCCATATCTTTTGGCGTGGCTTCGTTCACCAACCTTATCACGTCTTTTCCCGCTTCAATCACACCTTTCCTTCTATACACCTGCTTCTTACCTCCTCGCTTCCCGCGCTTTGCACAGGGTTCCCCTTCTCTTTCTATTATGTCCAGTGCGAAATCTATGGACTTGGCATTTGCAACAGTTGTCCCCACACCAAATCCCGCTACGACATCCCTCAGCTCAACTATTTCCTCTTCATCTATACCCCCGCTTACGAATATCCCCACGTTCTTATACCCTCTAATATCGAGCTCCCATCTCACTTCTTCTATAATTCTTCTGAAGTCGCCCTTCCTCGATGTTGGCGTATCTAAGCGAACGGCACGTAAAGATTCTCCAAGTGCCTCCGCAGCCATTATAGATTCCGTTTTCTCGTCATAATAAGTGTCGCACAAGCATATCCTCGGCACTTCCTTCGCAACCACTTCGTCAAACGCCTTCCACGCCTCCTTCTGCTTTTCCTCGCCAAAACAGATAATCAAAGAATGAGGCATTGTCCCTGTCGCTTCTATTCCTATCCGTTCCGCACCTGCAACGCAGCTCACACCGTCCATTCCACCAAGATATGCGCATCGCTCTATCATCGCTGCCAATGCCGGATGCTGTCTCCTCGTGCCGAATGAAATTACAGAAACATCTCCTGCCAACTTCTTTATCCGCGCCGCCTTCGTCGCTATCCCCGACTCATGACAGAGGAACCCTAACAAAGGCGTTTCATATCTCGCAAACTCCAAATAACGACCTTCAATACGCAAAACAGGCTCATGAGGAAAAAAAATCGTGCCCTCCGGCATCGCATACACGTCCACGTCCTTCCCCGCCAGCAAATGAGCCACGTCTTCCAGACCCGTCAGCACAGCCCATCCTCCTCCTGTCGTAACAACCTCCGCCACCACTCTGGGATTAACTCCTTTCCGCATCAGCACCTCCTCCGCCCTGAGGAAGTATATATCTGTGGTTTTTCCTTCCAGAATCTCTTCGTCCGGCACAATTGAAAATTCCATTTCTTTCCACCCCTCTCTCTTTATCAAGTAAATATTTTAATTTTTCTTTTCCGAAAACGAACTTTTTAGTTTTTTAGTAAAGGTTTTTGCGAAGCAAAAAAGTTTTTATTGATGAATTTGCACGCCTTTTACGCTCTTTAACCGCCCTATCTCCTCTATTAACTCACCAGGTATATTTTTATCGGTGATAATCGTGAGTTTAGGGTCATCTACTAAATAAGGGTCATCACTAACCGCCTGTCTTATGCTAAACCCTCGCTTCGCTATCACCGTAGCAACTTCGCCAAGTATCCCCTTTTCCTTCGCATCCTTAGGATGGATTATGACCACACTGAGCCCCAATAAAGGAGCGACATCCACAAGAAATGCAATCGAACGAATGTTTTCAAATATTTCTATCAACTCAGGCTCCTTCAGGATTCTTTTCACTGTCATATCAACTACACGCCTATCTGCGCCTATCTCGTTTGCTATCTGCGTATGCGGTATCTCAATCCCGCCTGAGGTTACTTTTCCTTCCCTCACCTGAAATCCTCTTTCCAACAATAGCTCGATAACTTTCTTTTGCGATGGTAAGCCCTCAAACTTCTCCATTATCTCCTTCCACATCGCTTTTTCTTTTTCTAACGGAAAAGGGTTTAGTTGTGATTTGGTTGGGATTTATCTTTACCGGTATCCCCTTTTCAATATCTCCTCTTTCACTTCCTCGAATTTTCTTGTTGCAGCATCCACTTTATCGCGCACTCCCTCTTCCACCGATTGCAAACTCACCCTTAAAGATCGCTCCTTCTCTTTTATACCCTCTTCTATTTTCCTTAATCTCTCGTCCACGCTCAAGAACAAAAGAGCCAGCATTCCGAACAATATCACTGCCGCCATTGCAATCGCAGGGTCACTATACAAGTACCACAACCTCCACACAAGCACGAAGGCAGAGAAGACCATCACAACCGAGAATATTATATTTCTTGCTTCCATATCTTCTTTTTATTTTCCTCCTCCTTACTTTTGTTTTTATTTCTTCTTAAGTTCATACCCATAATAATCAAACCCTTCACTATTTAAATATGAAACCCTTGTTTTTGTTTCTGAAATAATGGAAATGAAAAAAACAGTGCTCATCCTGGCTGGTGGGAAAAGCCACAGATTCCAATCCTTCGATAAATGCTTCGTCACTTTCAACAACAAACCGCTCATACAGCATGTCATTGATAAAATATCAACAGTGGCAGATGAAATAATAGTGGCAGCACGGGACGAGAAGCAGGGAGAACAAATCAGGAATAAAATAAAAATACAGAATAAAGTCATTTTAGTTTTTGACTCGCTGAAGGGCTTTGGTCCACTTGCAGGCTTACTATCGGGTTTAGAAAGGGCTTCTTTTTCTTATTCTCTCGTCATCGGCTGCGATATGCCTTTTGTAAACAAACGCGTAGTAGAACTTCTATTTGCGATAGCATTTACGGGATACGATGCAGTAGTGCCGAGATTGGAAAACGGGATGTTGGAACCATTGCATGCAGTGTACCGAAAAGAGCCGATGCGGGCAGCGATAAAGGAAGCGGCAAAAAAAGGCGATGAGAAGATTTTTGATGTTTTATCGCAACTCAAAAATGTTAATTTCCTTCCCGTAAACAAGATAAGGGAAATAGACCCTGAGTTAAAAACGTTTACAAACATAAATACGCCTGAGGAGTTGGAAAAAATCCAAAACTCAAGCATCGGTGGCTCTCTCCATGTCCCCCGAAAACCCTGAATACATGAAGTTATTTATCCTTTGACATCCACCCATAAATGAAGTGAGCGGTACACTTCTTCCTTACCTTCTTTTCCGTAAACGCTTTTATTAAAAGGGTCTTTAAACAATAAAAACTCTAATTTCTGATCTTCGCCTGCTCTTGTCGCCCTGAATGAAAAAGGGCTTTCCCATGTCTCATTATGCGTTAGCTCAATGCTCTTTTCATCTATCACTTCTCCGTTAAGCCACACTTCCAACGGATATGTAACATTTGCATATTCGTGATTTACAATGCCTATTATCACCTTCCCTTCTTCTCCAACTCTCAAATCCGTTGGATATTCATCTGCTTTTCCATTTGGACCGAGAACATAAAATTCCGTGAACTTCTCGCCTTCTTTTGGCGTTATTATTACATAAACGGTCATGGAGATTGCAAGAATGATTGAAATAATCAAAACAACAGTCAATATCCTGTCTATTTTTGTATTAGTCATGATATGTAATGTTTTCATATTGGTCGTATGTATATATTCTATTCCTTAGTGCAGTTCAGGATTCCGCCAACCAGAGTAGCAATTACAATTGGATAGAACACCGTTGAGATACCAAAAACGTCGCTTACCAAACCCAGGATTGGACGAGAAATAGACCCGAAGCCGAAACCTGCTAACATTAACAATCCAAACGCAATTCCTGTTCTTGACGGCTCTATTTCCCTGCCTATCGTAGTTATTATAGCAGGAAGAACAGTTGGAAAAATCAAGCCTGCAAGTGCTAACGCCAGAATAGCCCAGATTAGGGGGAGGAAAGGAACGATAAAAAATAGAGGGGCGACGAGGAAAAAACCAATAGCCATTACCTTTCGCTCCCCCACGAGGTCAGAAAAATGCCCTCCAACAAATTTACCTATGGCACCGCCGGCTGTAAACACACATGTTATCGTCACTGCGAACTCAGGACCTAATTCTTTTGCTTCGTTAAGGAAAATAGGGATGAAAGTCAATGAACCGCCGATAACGAACCCGAATAGCCCCTCTGCTATGTAAACCTCTCTTATCGACCTTGTCCTTATAATCTGACGGAGAAAAACTTTTAAGTCCGTGGCACTGGTATTAGAATTAACATCGCTGCTTTGCTTCTTTCTCTCCCATTCCAATTTAACGTCCCTCCGCATTCTGAAGTGCAAAAAAGCGAAAAAAATCGCTGGAACTGCCAGCAATAAGTAAACGAAACGCCATCCGTAGTAAAAAGAAATAAATGCTGCTATTAATGGCGTTATGGCAAGTCCTATGCTCGCTCCGGTCTCGTGCACCCCATAAGCTTTCCCTCGCCTGACCCTGAATGATTTTGCGATATATGATAGAGCAGAAGGATGATAGAAACTGAGAAAAAAGCCCATGATGATAAAAATAAGGGTAAGCGACAAAAAATTGCGAGAGAGCAGTAGAAGAGCTGCGAGAATAGCAGTGGAGAAGAAGCCGAGACTTATCAGCCTCATTCCATCGAATCTATCAGCTAACATACCCGCCAGTATGCCCCCCAGTCCGATAGCAGCCGCAAAAGCAAAAGAGAGCATCCCTACCTCTGTATACGTTAATTGAAACTCATCCATTACGAAAAGTGAGAGTATGGGGAGTGCAGCAGCCATGATATGCATTAAACCATGTGATGCGGTCAATGGTAAAAGAGTAAGTGCGGAAGCCGTGTTCTTTTCTCTTTTCATCCTATTTTCATTAGTATTTGTTTAAAATTTATTTAATTGTTTTTGCCGAAAGCTTTTTTATGCTGCAATGTTTTATGATAAGCAATAAATTGATGAAGATGGGTAGTGAAAAGGGAGAAGAAAAACTGAGTCCCGTGGTTAAAAAACTTTGCTTATCCGTAATTGCCCTCGTGGGATTGATACTGACGGGGATTTTTCTCTGCCCCGTTTGCTTAGTTGGAGTTTGCATCATTGGAGCTGCTGCTCATTTCAATATGCCGCTATGCATCATCAACACCGCCACGGGCATTGTCATTCTTTCACTTGCGCTAAATATCAATCGCATTCTTAAAAAATATCGTCCCGAATTTAAGTTTCAGCTTACAATCATTACCATTTTCATCTTTTTACTTGTGATTGCCATTTATGATGTGGTTGGGCTTTTGTGAGAGCATCGAGCATAATTTTTGCTGACCCTTTTAAAGGCTTTATATCCAGGTTAAATTCCTTAGCGAAGTTGTCAACCGTTTCTGAGTATTCTCTGTCGTCCTCGTCAGCTTCGGAATAGCATATCTTCACAACCCTTCGGTAATGGTTCTTCATGAGTTTTATTATTCTCGGTGTATCAACAGCAGCACTTCTGTTCATCCTCCCCGCCATAATATTTATAGTGGATTCCAGGATTACCTGAGGCTCCTTTATGATTGATGCCCCGGCGGGAGTCATAAAGAAAGTCCCTATTTCTTCGCACAGCAGCGACTGAACCTTTTCTCTACCAATCGCAATCTCTATGCAATTGTTCAATATCTCTCCTCTATCCCTTGGTATTACCACGGGAACGTCTGCTTCTCTGATTACTCGCTCCACTTCGCTTCCCGTGCTTCCACACAACCCGTATCCCAGTATGACAAAATCCACCACAGAACTCATCTTTTTTATACCCGCTTCAATCTCAGCCAGTAGTTTATCCGGGCAATCGTGCATTCTCAACTCCATCACTTTAATAATCAAAGAATCGCTGATGCCATTTTCACGAATTTCCTTTCCTATCCTCTCTATCGTTTTTTCTTTTATTTCTATATGCATATCATCCTCAGCCAATTCGCACGAAAAACCTTCGTTTACTCTTTTAATTATTACGTCTATCGCCGGATTATTGGTTTCAGGCAGCACGAAAAATATCGTATCCACGCCTGTTTTTCTAATCACATCTCTTATTTCTTTTCTTAAAATCTCGCAGGTGATAATCCCTATATGCATCGTTTCACTCTTTTCTTTTTGGATTTGGAACTTAAAATTTTTGCTGAGCTATACATATACAAATACAAGATTTTCACTCTTCCAGCACTTCTACGCCATATTCATTTTCGAGAAAAGCAATGGCATCCGCTCTGTTTATCCTTTGCTTATTTGGCAGTTTCTTTTTTTGTATCTTCCGCTCTTTTATTCGATACCCGGGTCTTTTTAACGAAACTGAAACATCCATTCCAAATATCCCTACCTTTGGCTCGTACCTGATGCCAAAGTCAGTATGCTCTTCAACGCCAAAAGAGAAATTACCGTAGGTGTCAAGTTGACTCTTAAACAGCCTATTTTGTATTTTAAAACATCGTTTGAGGAACTCCACTGCACGCTCTCCTCTTAACGTGACTTTACACGCAATGGCTTCGCCTTTTTTTATACCATGTGGCTGTATGGTCATCTTAGCCGTTCTCTCAATCGGTTTTTGACCCGCAATGCGCTCTAAAATCTTCTTCGCTTTTACTAACTTCTCTCCACTTTCGCCCACACCCATGTTTATCACTACTTTATTCACTTCTACTCTTCTCATCGGGTTTGCTGCCATTTCTTTCCTCTCCTTTACTTATGTATGCTTTATTTATACTATATTATTACAAATTTAACCCCGACATCTCTATTTTTTCCTCGCCCACCACGAAGACATAATCCTCTATGGTCTCAAAACTTCCTTCACCTTCAAGTGGTTTTATCCTCACTACGTCTGGCTCTGAACTCCTTACTATCTTTATCTCTTCTATTTCACCAGTCTGAGCAGAGTGCTTCCCCCCTAACACCACCACTTTACTCCCTTCTTTATATGCAAAGTGCTGCAATATCTCGTTATCTGGCATTGAGAGCATCAATGAATCGTGCGTTTTTATTTCCTCACCGCGCTCTCCCGGAAGAATATTTCTACCATCATGCAAGTTCAATTGTATCTTCCCTTCTTTCATCACTCTTTTACCGTCCACCCGGCATAGTTTTTTCGATGTCTCCTCCTCACCTATTTCTACCAGCGACAACCTGCCCTTCTTGTCCAGAAGCATCATATAATTGGTTTTTACGAGTAGAATGGAAATAATATCAAAGATACCAACCGGGAACTTATGGTCTTTCCCCGCTTTTCCATTTACTACCACATTGCCTTCGTTCAATATCCTTTTCGCTTCTCTACTATTGTCCGCTAACTTCAGCATATCCCTTACGACCAAAAGCAAAGGCATGCTTCTATCCTTTGGATGCGGTCCTGGTCTTGGTTTTACCGTCCAGTATGACACTTTTCTTTCTATTTTCCAGCTACGCGGTGCTGCTATTCTCTTCTGATGTTTTCCCATTTTTATTTCAGTTCTCCTATCCTCATCCGCTCCGCTCACGCATAAGCATGTTTCACCAAATCTTCTGCTTTTTTCTCGAACTCATGCTGTGCTTTAGGCGTTGTAGTCGGTTTCACGGTCTTAATAGCGGCTTCGAAATGCTTCTTACTTACTACTACGTTCTTCATTGCATCTTTCAGGTGTTCCTCGCTTATACCAGAAGTGATGAACTCACGCAAGGCAGCCATTACCGCTTCTTTAATGATAGCCGCTATATCTGCACCGACATAGCCATCAGTCATGTCCGCAAGCTCTTCTATCTCCACATCCTCTCCGATAGGCTTTCCTCTCAGATGAACCTCGAAAATTTTCTCCCTCGCTTCTTTATCCGGTGATTGTATGTATATCAATCTATCAAGTCTTCCTGGACGGAGTAATGCAGAGTCCACTATATCCGGTCTGTTTGTCGCCGCTATGACAATCACATCATTTAATTCCTCTAATCCGTCCATTTCTGTTAATATCTGTGAAACTACTCGCTCTGTTACATGCGAGTCATAACCAACCCCGCGAACGGGAGCGATTGAATCTAGCTCATCGAGGAAAATAATACAGGGTGCGGCTTGTTTTGCCTTCCTGAAAATCTCGCGAACTGCACGTTCCGACTCCCCCACCCATTTCGAGAGCAGTTCCGGTCCTTTTATCGAAATGAAATTCGCTTCACTCTCGTTTGCTACTGCCTTTACCAGCATCGTCTTTCCCGTGCCCGGCGGTCCAAACAGGAGCATGCCTTTTGGCGGCGTTGTATTTAACTGAGAAAAAGCATCAGGATATTTGAGCGGCCACTCCACAACCTCTTGCAAATCCTGTTTCGCACGTTCCAAACCGCCTATGTCATCCCATTTCACATTCGGCACTTCTACAAAGACTTCTCTGAGCGCAGAAGGCTCTGTGTTCTTTAACGCTTCACTGAAATCCTCCTTTGTTACTTCCAGCTTTTCCATCACTTCTGGCGGTATCTCCTTCTCCATGTCTATCTCCGGTAGTATTTTTCGTATAGCATGCATAGCCGCTTCTTTACATAACGTATAGAGGTCGGCGCCGACGAATCCATGTGTGAGATTTGCGAAATCTTTAATATTTACATCCTCTGCCAGTGGCATTCCGCGGGTGTGCACCTGCAATATCTCGTCACGACCGTTCCTGTCCGGGATGCCTATTTCTATCTCACGGTCGAAACGACCTCCCCTTCTCAATGCTTCATCAAGCGCATTTGGTCTGTTCGTGGCACCGATTACCACTAATTGTCCCCTCGATTCCAGACCATCCATTAAAGAGAGAAGCTGAGCTACTACTCTTCTTTCCACTTCTCCTGTTGTCTCTCCTCTCTTCGGCGCTATTGAATCCAATTCGTCAATAAAGATAATGGAAGGAGCGCTTTTTTCTGCTTCCTCAAATATCTCCCGCAGGTGTCTCTCACTTTCTCCATAATATTTACTCATTATTTCAGGTCCTGAGATGGAATAGAAATTGGCATCGGTCTCATTTGCAACTGCTTTTGCTATCAGCGTCTTCCCGGTCCCCGGCGGTCCATGCAGGAGAACACCTTTTGGCGGCTCTATTCCCAATCGCTCGAATAGTTCAGGATGTCTTAGCGGTAATTCTATCATCTCTCTTATCATTCCTATCTCGCGCTTTAGCCCACCGATGTCCTCATAAGCCACACGAGGAACGCCTATTATCTCTTCCCTCGCCTTACGAAGCACAACCTCCGTATCTATATTCGGTATTACCGTGCCTAATGGAACGGTATTAGTAACGACAAAAGAAACAGGATTACCTAACATCTCAACCCTTATGATTTGCCCTTTAGTAATTGGCACACCTTTCAATCTGCTTAATAAGAATCTTTCGCCACCTGCAATTCTTACAGGCTGTGTAGGCTCAAGCGTAATTCTTTTCGCCTCTTTCACCCTTGTCTTCCTTACCCTCACACGGTCATCCATAGCAACGCCAGCATTGCCCCTTATGTTTCCATCTATGCGTATTATTGACTTACCACTGTCTGGTGAATAGCCGGGATGCACAATAGCGGTGGCAATACTCCTGCCTTCTATTTCTACCACGTCTCCGGGTATGAGCCCAAGCTTCCGCATCGTTTCTGTATCTATTCTTGCTATTCCTCTACCAGCGTCTCGATGATATGCCTCCGCTACCCTTAATATCACTGACTTCTCTTTTTCTTCTTCATCTACCATCTCTCTTCCTTCACCTTTTTATTTATTATTACATCATTATAAAATAAAACCTAAATATCCTGCTTTTATATGCTTTAAATTAAAGAAAAAAGTTTAGTGAAATTAAAATGGAAGAAGAGTTGTTAATGATTCCAGGACCGGTGCCGGTATTGCCACGCATTCTCAAGGCAATGTCAAAGCCGATGATATACCACAGAGGAGATGAATTCGGACGGCTATATGAAGAGATAGTGGAAATCCTTAAGAACATATTTCAAACGAGGAACGACCTCTTCGTGCTAAGCGGGTCGGGAACGTGTGCGATGGAAGCGGGAATAGGCAATCTCATTGATAATGAAACGAGAATAGTGTGCATAGCGAATGGCAAATTTGGCGAGCGCTTTGTAGATATAGCGAATAGATATAATGAGAACAAAGAGAACGTCACAACCGTGAACTTCGCCTGGGGAAGTCCAATTGAATTAGAAACCGTAAAGGAAGCTTTGGAATGCAATCCGGAAGTGGTTACAATGGCGCATAACGAGACCTCCACGGGCATTCTCAATCCTGCGAAGGAAGTAGGGAAACTTGCGAGGAAACACGATGCCGTTTTCGTGCTCGATTGCGTCACTTCCATAGGCGGTGACGAAGTTCCAGTGGACGAGTTTGGTGTGGACATCGCCATTGTGGGGTCGCAGAAATGTTTGGGTGCACCACCGGGGTTATCTGCAATCTCAATTAGCGAAAAAGCATGGGATTTAATGCAAGAAAACCCGGGAAGACCTTATTACATGGACCTTGTTGCTTATAAAAAGAGTTTAGAGAAGAAACAAACACCTTATACACCTTCCTTGCCTCTTTTTTTCGCACTCCGAGAAGCTTTAGAGGTGATAAGAGAGGAGAGCATGGAGAGAAGGATAGAAAGGCACAGGATGCTGTCAAAGGCGGTTCGAGCAGCAGTTACAGGTTTGGGGCTTAGTTTATTCCCGAAGCTGAACGAAATAAGCGATTACTCTAATACTGTTACGGCGATAAGCATTCCATTAGCGAGTGGCATCACGGATGAGCAAATTAGAGGCGGTATGAGAAAAAAAGGTGTAATGGTGGCAGGAGGGCAAGAGAAACTGAAAGGTAAGATATTCAGGATTGCCACAATGGGTAATATAACGGAGAAGGAAGTCTTGAGAACTATAAAAGCGTTAGAACAGGTGTTGATGGAAAATGAGTTTATAGATGGCGAAGGGAGAGGAATGGAGGAAGCTAATAGGGTATTTCAGAATGCCTGGAAGTAATGATGGATAGAAAAATGAGGGGAAGGTGAAAAGATGTTGCAAGCACAAGCACAACAAGTCCGGGAAGGACAGAACGCCGTAAAAGTTTTCTCGTTCGACGTTGACGGCACATTGGTGAGCCAGGGGTTCGCCGATTGCGTTTGGCTGCGAGGAATACCGTTGGCATACGCCGAGAAAGAAGGTATGGGCTTTGAGCAGGCATTTGAATTCGTAACGAGCGAATATGAGAAGATAGGCGAGAACAGGATAGAGTGGTATAAGATAGATTACTGGCTGCGGAAGTTTAGCCTGGAAATAACACGTGAGGAGCTATTTAGAAAATATGAAGGCGAGGTAAAGATATACGAAGAAGTGGAAACCGTTCTGGAAGTGTTGAAAGAGGAAGGATATGAACTGATAATAAGCTCAAATGCGGCAACTGAGTTCGTTGATTTCCAAGTTCGACCCGTAAGAAAATTCTTTTCGTATGTGTTCTCGGCAACGTCTGATTTTGGCGAGGTGAAGAAATCCAATGATTTTTATGCACGTGTATGCGAGATTCTGGATGTGAAGCCCCAGGCTGTTGTTCATACTGGTGACCATTGGGTATTTGATTTTCTTAATCCTCGTAGAATCGGCATAAATGCGTATTATCTGGACAGGAACGGTAACGCAAAAGCAGATGAAAAGGAAGAGGAGTTCGTTATAAGCGATTTGAATGAAATTCTTGATGTTTTTGTTCGTTAAATTCTGTTTATTAACTCTTCAATTTCAGGGTCGGTGCAAACATCTACGGGTTTATTGCCGGTTAAATTACAAATTAGTGCGGTCAAGACATTTGCTTCCTGGTCCTCACCCATACTCGCACCAGAACCAACTCTGTAATACTTGCAGCCCAATACCAATGTTGGTACGTAACCAGTGCTATATTTCGCGAATATTTCTCTATCCGCGGTAGAGTTGTCCATATTGTCATGGAATGAAATATATCCTGTGAACTTCGCCGTCACGTTCTCCATTACCGGATGTTCCCATCTGCAACCCCCGCACCCTTCCGAACCAAAGAAATAAATAATTGGTTTTTCATCCTCCACGCATATTTCGTCACCGCTTACGGTGAAATCGCCAATTGTCTGTTTTTCTTCCTGCTGCTTCACCTTCTCTTCAAATTCTTCCATATCAATTCCTTGTGGGAACAAAATTTTTCCGTCTTTGGTCATATATGCTTCATACGGTTCCACCGTCAGGATTATTCCCTGCATGGATAGATTAAACGTTATTTTGTACAGGTTCGCATCCTCCACCTCTGTCACATTTATTAACTCAGCATCAACACCGGGTGGAAGATCACCATAGTTCGAGATAAAATCAACGGTCTTCTCCCCTACTACTTCCGGTTTTAACGTTGCAGCACCAAAACTTTGAATTTGAGGGAAAACAAAAGCACCGACTGCCACTCCTATTACCATGCCTATTATCAATCCAATAGCTAAAATACCAATGAGTTTCATTCCCGTTTCCCCGGATTTTTCGACGCCTTCGCTTTTATCTTCACCTGACATCTGGCTATTGTCAATAGTAAATTTCAAGACTATAAAAACACATGGTAATTCTTATTGGATAATAATAAGGCATCACGAGCCAATTAGTTTATGTGTGATGAGAAAGAATTCATACGACTTCGAATTAGAGAAAATAAAGGAGTTGATAAAAGAAAGAGGAGCGAGAAGAGTTGGGCTGCAGCTCCCGGAGGGTCTTAAAACAGTGGCGACTGATATTGCCGCTGCGATTTCGAAAGAGACCGGAGCGGAAGTGATAATATCGGGTGATTCATGCTATGGTGCATGCGACGTTGATGAGAAGCTGGAAAGAATAGTGGATGTGCTTTTCCATTTCGGGCACACAGAAATGGGGTATGGGAAAGAAAAATGTGTTTTCATAGAACTCAGAAGCAACGTTGATATTAAGCCAGTAGTGGAGAAAGCGGTAGCCGAAATAAAAGGGGATAAAGTTGGATTAGTAGCGACGGTGCAGCACGTTCACGCCTTGAAAGAAGCTAAAATGTTGCTCGTTCGCTATGGAAAGAAAGCGGTGATAGGTAAATCGAATAGTCTGAAATACGACGGGCAGGTATTGGGCTGTGATTTCTCTTCCGCGGCGATGGTTCCCTGTGAAGAGATTTTGTTTATAGGCAGTGGAAGTTTTCATCCTGCTGGACTCGCTTTGTATATTGGGAAGAGGGTAATTGCCGCTGACCCTTTCACCATGCAAATAGGCATATACGAAGCTGATGAACAGCGGAAAAAGAGGTATGTGGCGATAGAGCGAGCGTTGGATGCGAAGTCATTCGGGATAATCATAGGAATGAAAAGTGGTCAGTTTAATCTTAGCGAAGCGATTGCTTTGAAGCGAAAAGCAGTAGAGAAAGGGTTAAATGCTTATTTGATTGCTATGGAGGAAATAAGAGAGGAGAATTTACTGGGGTTTAAAGTGGGCGCTTTTGTGAATACCGCATGTCCAAGGTTGGCGGAGGATTTTGTTCATTTTAAGAAGCCTGTTCTTTCTGCTACGGAGTTCGAGGTTGTTATTGGAGAAAGGAGTTGGGAAGGTATTTTTTAAACCCTTTTCTTTAAAAAGAAAAGCGTTTTCGGAAAAGAAACAAATTTGAGCAACGATTGTTCAGGTGATAATTTCGAATGCCCACTATATTCATATAAGTATAAATATCATTAGTATGATAAATATATTGAAGGGAGGTTACTATGGGTATAGATTCGCAAAGTTCGGGTCACATAAGGAAGAAGGCATATTCAGTTATTGAACGATTATCCGAGAGTGAAATAGAGCTAATATTGCCACTTCTTGAGCACATCTTAGGGAAGAAAAAAGTTGGTTCTGCTGAAGAGGGCTGGAGAGCTTTTATGGAAATGGGAGAAGATGATCTTGGCAGCAAATTGCACAATGCCTCAGAAGAGCATGATAAATACATTTACCTGGAGAAAAGAGAGTGATATTTATTGATACCGGAGCCTGGATTGCCTTAGAAGATGTAAATGACAAAAATCATATCGTAGCAGTGAAATTCCGGGAGGAAATCAAAAAGGAAAAGGAAAGATTTATTACTACTCCCTATATATTGGATGAAACCTATACTTTCCTGCTTATTAATATTGGTTATGAAAAAGCTTTATATTTTCACAGTAGAATCCAGCGGATGAAAGAAAGTGGTATAATCGAGATAATCCATATTTCTGAGCAGATCGAAGAGGAAAGCTGGGAAGTCTTTGAAAGATTTAACAGGGATAAAAAGTGGTCTTTTACCGACTGCACGAGTAAAGTGGTAATGGATTTATTAAGGATTAAAGAGGTATTCACTTTTGACTATCATTTCGAACAAATGGGTTTTGTTCGAAAGCCATAATGCTGTTTGGAGACCAGAAATGAGGAAACGCAAAGTTCTGGGCAGTTAGTATGCGGAAAATGAAGATAGAAACCATGGAGAATCTGGAATCGCTTCCAGAAGATGAATGGGTAGAAGTGCCTGAAGGACTGCATGCAAAGTTTGTTTACAGTATAGATCGAGAGAATAACAAATTGACAATTACACTTCCGGAAGAAGTAGCTAAGAGGATAGGAAATATGCTTTCTGCTTCTTTCAAGAATGGAAAAATACTTATAAGCGAGATTAAGGAATGAAAAAGGATTTTATCATAAAATGACGCTCGGCATAATTGGCGGGACAAGCTTATTCGGCACGAAGTTTCTTGAAGGTGCGGAAGAAAGAGAGGTTGATACGAAGTATGGCACAGTTTACCTTCTCTTTACTGCTGCAACTACACACGAAGTTGTCTTCCTCCCAAGGCATGGTAAGGAAAGAAATATCCCACCGCACAGGATAAATTATAAAGCGAATATAATGGCATTTAAAGAGTTAGGCGTAGAAAAGATCATAGGCGCTACTTCTGTCGGCAGTTTAAAGCGAGCTATAAAACCACGGTCACTGATTGTTCCTCACGACTACATAAGTCTGTGCAGCATACCTTCCTTTTATGATGACGAACTCGTGCACGTTACACCGGGCTTGGATGAGGGTTTGAGAAATAGCATAATAAAAGTGGCGAAAGATTCAGGCATTGACCTCGTTGAGAAGGGTGTTTATTTCCAGACCGTGGGACCGAGGCTCGAAACCAGAGCGGAGGTTAACTTCATAAAGGGTTATGCAGATGCGGTGGGAATGAGCATGGCTTCGGAGGCGACGCTTGCAACGGAGTTGGGGCTTCGATACGCAAGTATAAGCACGGTGGACAATTATGCACATGGTATAATCGCGGAGGAAGAGTTGGACTATGAAAAGATAGTTGATGCGGCTTCTAAAAGCATGGCGGATTTGGAAAAGGTG
>JAUVZJ010000028.1 GCA_030602585.1 Candidatus Methanophagales archaeon
GCTAAATGAGGAGGTCAGACCTCTTGGACAGGATATCTGGAAGACTTAATAACACTGTACGATGTAATGAACCTAATTCAGCAAATAACACTTACCTATCTAATGAGCTTTTTTACTTACCTATGTATTGAGCCCTTCCACCTAATTTTTGTGAAAAAATCTCAAACATTTTTATAAAAAGATAGCAGACATTAAGTATTGAAGGAGGTAAAAAGATAAAAAAATGTGTGAGCCGGAAATGAAGAAAATGACAAAACGAATTATTCCTTGTCTTGATACAACCTTAGATGAGCAGGGTAGAGCAGTGGTCGTTAAGGGAATAGAATTTGAGAACCTCAAGTATGCAGGCGACCCGGTTGAACTTGCGATGCGATACGATGCGGAGGGAGCGGATGAGCTCGTTTTCCTCGACATATCTGCATCCTACGAGGGAAGGGATACGATGATCTCAGTTGTAGAGAAAATAGCAAAGCAGGTATCCATTCCTTTATGCGTAGGCGGTGGTATAAAGAGTTTGGAGGATTTTGAAAAGGTATTTGATGCCGGTGCTGATAAGGTAGGCGTAAATACAGCAGGTGTTAAAAATCCGGAGCTGATAAAAGAAGCTGCTGCGAGGTTTGGAAAACGTATCGTGGTTGCAATTGACTGCAAGCGAAAGTTTGAGGATGCAGAGGGTAAAATGCAGGTAGAACTGGAAGATGGAAGAAGTGCGTGGTATGACGTCGTAATCTATGGCGGGCGCGAGTACACTGGAATTGACGCAATATTGTGGGCGAAGCAGGTGCAGGCGTTTGGAGCTGCGGAGATATTGCTGACTTCAAAAGATCGCGATGGGACAACGGACGGATATGACGTTCCCATTACAAAAGCAATTGCCGAGGCTGTGGACATTCCTGTAATCGCTTCCGGCGGAGCAGGGAATGTAGAGCATATATACAAGGCGTTTGTGAATGGTGCGGATGCGTGCCTGGCAGCGAGTATATTTCATTACGGAACGTATACGGTTGGACAGATAAAGGATTATCTGCGGGAGAAGGGTATAAAGCTATGATTTCAACCTTTTTAAAAACGAAAAAGAATATTAACCACGAGATTGCACAGATTTTCACAAGGGCACAACAACAGGGATTTAATTTTAGGGCATAGGAATATCCGAAAAGATAATATATTAGGATACTATCATATAATTATGGAAATTATCGATTTTAACCCGTGGTGGGAAACCGGAGCAATAGATAGGGATACAGCGTCAATGAAGAGGCGCGACCTTTTTCCAACGCTTAAGGAAAGCTTAGAAGCGCGATTTATCGAGATAATCATTGGTTTGAGAAGGGTAGGAAAAACGGTGCTCATGCACCAGCTTATCGCCTATCTGCTGAATAACGGAATAGATGCGAAGCGGATTTTTTACTACTCCTTCGATATCGAGAGAAAAGACCTGAACAAGGTAATTACCGAATATGAAGCGAAGATATTACACGATAAAATAAAGGAGAAGCATGTTTTTCTTTTCTTCGATGAGATTCACAAGTTAGAAGATTGGGAGAACAAGGTTAAAGTTCTATACGACTTGAACCCGGGAGTAAAGCTGATCCTTTCCGGTTCAGCATCGTTAAATTTAATGACGAGAAGCAGGGAAAGTTTGGCGGGGAGGGCAAGATTTCACTATCTTTCTCCATTAAGTTTTAAGGAATTTATCGCGTTCCGAGGTGATAAAATACCTGAGAGGGCAGAATTCGAGATATACAAGCGAAAGCTTGAGATAATGCTTGCGGAGTTTATGTACAAGGGCTTTCCGGAAACCATAGATATGGAAGAGCATAAAGCGCGGGAATATGTAAGAGAACTCATCGCAGAGCGAATAATTTACCGGGATATACCGGAGACTTTCAGGATAGATGATTTTGAAATTATCAGAATTTTGGCAGACTACATATTTAAAAATCCGGGCATTATTTTGAACATTGAGTCTCTTTCACGCGATTTGGGACGGCATAAGAAGACAATAAGGAACGCATTGAACTATTTAGAACTCTCTTTTCTGATAAAACGTGTTAGCAATTTGAGGGGTAGCTTTTTGAGTACGAGTAGAAAGAACAGAAAAGCATACCCTTTACACCCTGCTCTATCGCTGAGCAAGGATGAGGATATGAATTTGGAATGCCTGGTCAGGAGTGAGACAAATGCGGAATGTTACTGGAGAAAGCAAAATCATGAGGTGGATTTTGTTCTGAAGAACGAGAAAGTAATCCCGATAGAAGTAAAAAATAAGGAGAGAATAAATAAAAGGGACTTGAAGGGCTTACTTAAATTCTGCTCAATCGCGGAAATACATGAGGGGTTTGTTGTTAGCCGTGGTGGTGATGAAAGAAGCATAGAGGCAGACGGAGTTAGAATAAAGATAGTGCCAGTAAGTAGATTTTTATCTCTGCAAAGAGAATAGTAAATAAGGAAAGTGCCAAAAGAAGAAGACATCAAGCGGGTGCTGGTAATAGGCTCAGGTCCCATTATTATTGGTCAGGCTTGTGAGTTTGATTATTCCGGTACGCAGGCATGCAAGGCGCTAAAAGAGGAAGGCTATGAGGTAGTTTTAGCGAATTCAAATCCTGCTACCATTATGACCGACCCGGGAATGGCTGACCGGACATACATTGAACCGCTTACCGTGGAGACAATGGAGAAGATAATAGCGAAGGAGAGACCGGATGCTTTGCTGCCCAACCTCGGCGGTCAGACCGGGCTCAATCTTTCTGCCGAACTCAGCAAACGGGGGATACTGGATAAATATGGGGTTAAATTAATAGGCGTAGAGGCTGACGCGATAGAACGCGGTGAAGACCGTATTACATTCAAGGAAACCATGGCTAAGTTGGGTATTCCAATGCCCATGAGCTCTCCGGCTTATTCTATTGAGGAAGCGGATAAAATCGCACAGGAATTGGGTTATCCTGTAGTCATCAGACCTGCTTATACCTTAGGCGGAACCGGCGGCGGGATTGCATACAACGTAAAAGAACTAAGGACAATTGTAGCGCGGGGCATTGACGCAAGTTTAATAGGGCAAGTGCTTATAGAGGAATCGGTTTTAGGCTGGGAAGAGCTTGAGCTTGAAGTGATAAGGGATAAAAAGGGCAATATGATTACTGTTTGCTTTATTGAAAACGTTGACGCTATGGGCGTGCATACAGGCGATAGTTTCTGTGTGGCGCCGATGCTGACTGTTGAGGAAGAGCTGCAGAAGAAGTTGCAGGAGTTCTCTTACAGGATTGTTGATGCCATTGGTGTATTAGGCGGAACAAACATACAATTTGCGCATAACCCCGAAGACGGCAGAATCGTGGTTATTGAAATCAACCCGCGTACTTCGCGTTCTTCCGCATTAGCCTCTAAAGCTACGGGGTTTCCCATCGCTCGTATATCCGCGAAACTCGCAGTTGGTATAACCCTTGACGAGATACCTTACTGGAAGGGCGGAACGCTTGATAAATATACACCGAGCGGGGATTACGTAGTGGTAAAGTTCGCCAGGTGGGCATTTGAGAAGTTCCCACAGACGCAGGACATACTTGGTACGCAGATGAAAGCCGTGGGTGAGGTTATGAGCATAGGCAAGAATTTCAAGGAGGCATTTCAAAAAGCGATACGGTCACTTGAGATCAAAAGATACGGCGTTGGCGGTGTAAATGATTTTGCAGCACTTTCACTTCCGGAGATCAAGACAAAATTGAGTTATCCTTCGAGTGAGCGCATTTTCTTGATGTATGAAGCCTTGCGTAAAGGGATGTCTGTTGAAGAACTTTATCAGCTCACAAAAATCGGCAGATGGTTTATAAGCCAGATGCAAGAGCTGGTAGAAGTCGAGGAAGAGCTAAAGATGTTTCGGGGCAAAGACCTGCCTGATGAAATGCTTAAAAAAGCAAAGGAGAACGGGTTCTCAGATAGATACCTTGCGCAACTACTGGGCAAAACGGAAAAGCAGATACGCATACAACGACTAAATGCGGGAATAGAGGAGGCGTATGAAGCGGTGCCGGTAAGCGGTGCCGATGCCGCCTATTATTTTTCGACATATAACGCCGAAGATTCTGTTGCCGTATCACCTGAGCGTAAGGTAATGATTTTAGGCGGTGGACCCAACCGAATAGGTCAGGGCATAGAGTTTGATTATACCTGTGTACACGCGGCTTTCGCATTACGTGAAGAGGGGATTGAATCCGTAATGGTCAATTGCAATCCCGAAACTGTCTCTACCGATTACGATACCTCGGACAAACTTTATTTCGAACCTCTGACTGTCGAAGACGTGTTGAGCATCTATGAAAAAGAGAAACCAGAGGGCGTAATCGTGCAGTTCGGAGGGCAGACGCCTTTGAATATAGCAAGGGAACTCCATGAAGCAGGAGTAAAGATTCTGGGCACAAGCCCTGATAGTATTCATTTAGCAGAGGATCGGGAGCTATTCAGGGAGATGATGACAAAACTTGGTATCCCACAACCAGAAAGCGGCACTGCACGTTCAGTAGATGATGCGCTTGCTGTTAGCAGGGAAATAGGCTTTCCTTTGATGGTGCGTCCTTCTTTTGTGCTGGGCGGGCGCGGCATGGAGGTTGTGTATGACGAGAAAATGCTTCTGGACTATGCAAAAGCGGCGGTAGAAGTTACACCCGAATATCCCATGTTAATTGATAAATTCCTTGAGCATGCTATTGAGACCGAGGTGGACGCCATCGCAGATGGCACTGATGTATATATTGCCGCGGTAATGGAACATATAGAGCTTGCCGGGGTTCATTCCGGGGATAGCGCCTGCGTGATTCCTCCACGTAATATATCAAAAGAGCATTTAGCGAAGATAGAAGAGTACACGAAGAAAATTGCCGATTCGTTTAAAGTAGTCGGACTTATGAACATTCAATACGCCATCGCAAATGGTAAGGTTTACATATTGGAAGCAAATCCGCGTGCTTCACGAACCGTTCCGTTAGTGAGTAAGGTTACAGGCGTTCCAGTAGCCAAAGTAGCAACGAATGTGATGTTTGGCAAAAAGTTAAAAGACATGGTCAATCTGGATATGGCTAAAGAAGAAATACCTTATTTTGGTGTGAAGGAAGCTGTGTTTCCGTTCAATATGTTTCCTGACGTTGACCCTGTGCTGGGACCTGAGATGAAGAGTACGGGAGAAGTGCTGGGTATTGCGTCTTCCTTTGGGCTGGCGTTTTACAAAGCGCAGGAAGCTGCGGGTATGAAATTACCCACTGAAGGAGCAGTCCTGATTTCTGTTGCTGGTAAAGATAAATATAAAGATAAGGAAGCTATTCTTGAAGTCGCAGCCCGCCTTAACAGGATAGGGTTTAAAATACTTGCAACAAAAGGTACGAAGGCTTTTTTGGATACAAATGGTATAAAATCTGATCTGGCGGTAAAACTGCATGAAGGTCGTCCCAATATAACTGATGACATCCATAATGGACGGATACAAATGGTAATCAACACCCCTTCTGGTCGTGAAAGCAAACATGACGATAGCTATATCAGGCAAGCCGCTATCCAGCACAAAATTCCTTATATTACTACAACTGCTGCCGCTATGGCAACTGTCGCAGGAATAGAGACGGTGAAGTGCGGGAATGTAGAGGTGAAGTCTGTTCAGGAATATCATAACGGTCTGTAGCGAAGAATAACTTAGATAAATCGAGGAGATATTAACGTCGTAGCTTCCATATAACAAATATTGCATGTAGGAAAGAGGGGAAAATGGCGAGAACGATAATGATACAGGGCACGGGGTCGCATGTCGGAAAAAGTGTCATTGTGGCTGCGCTTTGCAGGATATTCGTTGAGGATGGCTATGAGGTCGCACCGTTCAAATCGCAAAACATGGCTCTTAACTCGCATGTCACTAAAGAAGGTCTTGAAATAGGGCGGGCACAGGCGTTCCAGGCTTTCGCCGCTCGTAAAGAGCCAGTAGTGGAGATGAACCCTATTTTGCTGAAGCCCACAAGCGACACTGGCGCTCAGGTTATCGTGCGAGGCAAGCCAATAGGCAACATGACTGCAAAGGAATACCACGACTACAAGCCAAAAGTGTTGAACATCATAAAGAACTGCTTTGATAAACTCGCACGTGAAAACGACATCGTGGTGATAGAAGGTGCGGGAAGCCCGGCAGAAGTAAACCTTCGTGAAAACGACATTGTAAACATGAGCATTGCAAAACTTTTAAATGCGCCCGTGGTGCTCGTTGGCGACATAGACAAAGGAGGTGTCTTTGCATGGCTTGTAGGAACACTCGAACTGCTTGACGATGAATCGAAAGAATTAGTGGAGGGTATTCTGATAAACAAGTTCCGCGGGGACATGGACATACTCAAGCCAGGGCTGGAGTTCCTTGAGAGAAGGGTCAATAAACCCGTAATAGGCGTTATACCCTATTTTCAGGACATAAGAATACAGGAAGAGGACTCCGTATCTTTATCAGTATCAGTAGAAAAAGGGCGGATAAGGGTAGCGGGAAAAGGAGAGGAAAAAGGAATAAATATAGAGGTTGTTTATTTGCCGCATATATCTAATTTTACGGATTTTGATGCTTTAGAAGCAGAGGAGGGCGTATCTCTGAGATTTGTGGGTAAGGGAGAAAAAATAGGCGAGCCCGATGTGATAATCATACCCGGGTCGAAGAATACGATAGGCGACCTGCTGTATCTTAAAAACAGCGGATATGCATCGCAGATAGTGGAGAAGGCGAGGAACGGGAAGTGCGTTGTTTTTGGAATCTGTGGCGGCTATCAGATGCTTTGCAATACTTTAATAGACCCGGAGAGCGTGGAATCGAAGGTTAAGGAGACAGAGGGACTCGGCTTGCTGCCTGCGACAACGATATTTGAAAGCCATAACCGGAAAATGACGAATCAAGTACGGGCGATAGCGAATTTGGAGTTCTACAAAGGAGAAATAACAGGCTATGAAATACACATGGGAAGGACTTATTTCGCTGATTGCGACATAAAAAATGGATTTACGATAATCAAACGTTCCGGGAAGAATGTTATGGACAACAGTGGTGGCGCTGTTAATTCTGATGGCAGTGTCATCGGGACTTATATACACGGGATATTTGACAACGATGGGTTCAGACGCGCTTTTCTGGATTACATAAGGGTGAAAAAGGGCTTGACACCGTTGAACATGGATGTAAATAAAAGCAAAACTGTGATTGATTGGGATGCGGAATACAATAAATTAGCAGACTTCGTGCGGAGAAATATTGATGTGGATAAAGTATATGGCATTATTTCAAATCAGTCCGAGTAATTGCTTATTGCCGACGTTCACGTTTTTCAGATGGCTTTTCGCAGCATCATAGCAGCTTTGCACCTGTTCCCTCGGCGTTACTGGCATATCGCGCATATAGAAATCCGGATGGAATACAAGAAGTGAATAGGGTATATCAGGGTTAATGCTCGCGATAAAGGAAGCGATATTTTCCACCTCTTTCTCGTCCACGTAGAAAGGCACGAGCAATGTAGTGGCGGTTAGAACAGGAGGAGCCGAACTTTCAAAGAACTCTTCTGCTATCAGTTCAAAGTTTTCGTATGCCCTGCTATTCGGAGCACCGCTAAGCGCTATACTTAAGTTAGGGTCATAAGCTTTGAGGTCGAATTTTACGATTCCACCGCTTCTACGAGAAATCTCCGCCGCATGTTTCACCAAATTACTGTTGCCACAGCCGTTCCATTCCCAGCATATCCGCACTTTTTTAGCCTCTAAAATCGTTTCTGAAGCACGAATAGCAAAAGGAAGCTGCGGTTCTGGACTCCCACCGAAGAAGCAGACGCAATATGCGTTCTCGTGCCGTTTCACGTTTGAAACAAAGTCTTTTATGCTTAGCGGCTTAACCATCCCGAAATCCTTATGCGACGCGTTCTGACAGAAGATGCAATCGAAATTGCAGGCATAGAAAAATACAGCGACGTTCACCTTTCCAAACTGCGAAGAGCCGGGGCAGAACCATGCCGCGCAGCAGTTTGTCGGTAGCCTGTCAATGTATGCATACGTTAATGCATGGTCCTGTGGCGCTAAAGACCTTAATTTCCCGTTTACGTTCTCTTTCAACCCGCAGTAGCTTCTCTCACCTTCGTTCATCACACATTCGTTCGAGCAGAGGTCACAGCTTATCCCGTCCTCACTCTTCGGTGGTTCTGTGGGAAGACCGTATTCAGCTCTTATCCGGTTATGCGCCTCTTTCGCATAAATCATTGCAGTTTCTCTGCCACTACGTATGCAATCAACACAAGCTCGCAACGTCGCTGATGCTTTTCCTTTTCCGCATATCACGCATTCTTTCATCGGTATGGTGCAAGGGAATACATACGGGACGTCAGTCCTGAAAAGAATTGCACTTTCACCTCCTTGTTTATCATATATTGTTTGATTGAGTAATAAATCCTTTTAACCATTTAAAAAAGTGTTTACAAACTTTTTACGGAGTCTGCATCTCAAAAATGAGATTTCGGAAAAAAATCGAAAAGCTTTTATATGCCCTTATGCACACTAATCTTATGCAGGCTCCGTACTTAAGAGGCTGTCCTACAATTCAAAATTTCACCAAAAGGAAGCCCAAATAGGGCTTTATATCGGAAAATAAGCCTCTGATTTTAGAAAATATCTAATTATGGGACAAGCTCTTCAAAGCGGGGTGGAGAGGTTGGGACTTTACTTTAAAGTTTCTTTACCCCGATAACCTCTCCACACTTCGGACATTTATTCTCCGCTGTAATCCGATAACTAACCACGTCAAAACCATATCGCTTGATTAACAGTTCACCACAACTTGGGCAATATGTATTTTCGTAAGTATGCCCGGGGACGTTACCGAGATAGACATAATTCAAACCTTCTTCCTTCCCTATTCCCCACGCACGCTCCAGAGTTTCAACAGGTGTCCTTCCTTTGTAAAGACCGAGTTCAAGCGACTTGTAAGCCGGATAATACTGCGTTACATGCCAGGGAGTATTTTCCCCGACGTCATTCCTGATTCGCGATGCTATGCCCCTCAAACATTCCTCAGCATCGTTCACGCGCGGTATAATGAGCGTTATGAGCTCAACGTGAATACCCCTTCTCTTCGCTTCCTTTACGTTCCGCCATACCTTTTCAACGTCCGCACCACAATATTTCCGCACCGCATCCTCACAACCTTTTATATCCACGTTCATTGCATCTAACCCGTGCTCCACCAGCAACCTCAGCGCATCTGCGCTCATGTAGCCGTTCGTCACGTATGTATTATAATAGCCCTCTCTTTTAGCGAGTTCAAAAACGTCAAGCGAGTATTCAAGAAGCAAAGTAGGCTCGTTAAATGATATAGAAGTCCCCTGGCACCCGGTCTCTTTCACCATCTGCACGAACCTCTCTGCCGATACATAATTACTCCCCGCCGGAGTTGGAACGGATTTGCTAATGTCCCAATTCTGACACCAGGGGCAGGAGAAATTGCAGCCGTAACTACCAGCGGTTAATGCTCTGCTGCCCGGTAAGAAATGGAAAAAAGGTTTCTTCTCTATTGGATTCGCGCTTATAGAGGAAATATCGCCATATTCTGAGGTATAGAGTCTCCCATCAATATTCATCCGTGTTTTACAGAATCCCGACTCGCCTGCATCAATTTCGCAGAACCGTTCACAGGTTCCGCATCTCACTTTCTTCCCTTCTTGCTCATACAATAAAGCCTCTTTTATACAGTCCGTATTTTTCATCTCAATTCCATAAATTATATTTAAATAGTCCATCCTATCATGCTATAAAAATACGAAAAATAAATCGTGGGAAACAATACCATGCATTACATAATCACGGAGAAGGGGACAACGGCGAGAAAAATCGCCTCAATTCTATCGAATGGCAAAGCAAAGAAGAAAAAGGTAGGAAACGTAGACGCGCATGAGTTCGATGGAAAAGTAGTTGTAGGACTGAGCGGGCATATAATTCAATTGGACGTCCCGAAAGCATATAAAAATTGGAGCATAACAAACGCTTATAAGTTAATAGATGCTGATTTAGTAGTGGTTCCGGTAAAAAAAGAAGTGGTTAAAGCATTGCAGCGGATAGCGAAAGATGCTGATGCAATTACCCTGGCAACGGATTATGACCGAGAAGGTGAGTTAATAGGTGTTGAAGCGCTCCGCATTATCAAAAAAATAAAACCTGATGTGAAAGTTGACAGGATGCGATACAGTGCGATAACCGAGAAGGACATAAAAGAAAGCTTTGCGGGAAGAAGTGAAGTTGATTATAACTTAGCGGCATCTGCCGAAGCGAGACAGATAATAGACCTGATATGGGGTGCATCTCTGACAAGGTTCGTTTCTTTATCTGCAAATCGGTTGGGTGACGACTTCTTTTCCGTTGGACGTGTGCAATCGCCTACGCTTGCGTTGTTGGTAGAGAAGGAAAAAGAAATAGCGAAATTCGTATCCCGTAAGTACTGGGAGCTGCATGCGAAATTAAAGACGGAAAAGGGCGAGATTTTCGACGTAACGCATGAAAAGCATAAGTTCTGGGAAAAAGAAGAAGTAGATGCGATAAAATCGAGAATAGAATCAGCAAAGAGCGGAATTGTTCGTGCTGTGAAGAGGAAGTTACGGGTTGATAAGCCACCTGCCCCTTTCGATACAACCGGATTCATAAGAGCTGCTTCTTCTATCGGATACACGCCGAGGAGAGCGATGAACATTGCACAGAGCCTATATCTCGAGGGACTCATATCATATCACCGCACTGATAATACCACATATCCCGACACGCTGGATTTGAAGGCGTTAGTAAAGATGTTTCACGGGCACGAAGAATTTGGTGAGCATGTTGAGCTACTATTAAAGAAGAAGAAATTAAAGCCAACGGCAGGTAAAAAGAAGACTACTGACCACCCACCTATACATCCAGTAGCGGAAACGACCAAAGAGAAGCTTGACAAGGATAAGTGGAAGATATACGAACTCGTGGTTCGGCGATTTTTAGCTACGCTTTCTGATGCTGCGAAATGGGAAGATACAGATGTAAAGATAGAGGTAGGGAGCGAGCCATTGGAGGCGAAGGGAAAAGAATTGAAGGTGCAAGGATTTCTTGCGGTATATCCGTACCAGAAGAAGGAGGAATTGATATTGCCGAAATTAAAAGAGGGTGATAAAGTAATAGTCGAGGATTTAAAGATTGCAGATAAGGAAACAAAGCCACCGAATAGGATTTCACAAGCAGGGCTGATAAAAAAGATGGAAGACCTGGGGCTTGGCACGAAGAGCACGCGGCACGAGATAATAGGGAAGCTGTATGACCGCACATACGTGCAGGACAACCCCGCTAAACCCACGGAAAAGGCATTCGCACTTATTGATTCCTTAGAGAAATATGCTGCGATGATAACAAAGTCGGAGATGACAAAAACGTTAGAACAGGAGATGGACGGGATAAGTGAAGGAAAGCGAAAAAAGAAGGAAGTTGCGGATGATTCGAGAAAGATGTTGAGTGCGGTGTTCAAGGAGATGATGGAGAACCGCGAGGAAATAGGGCAATCACTTAAAGAAGCGTTAAAGAGCGATAAAATCGTGGGAACGTGCCCGGAATGTGGTGCGGACCTTTTTTGGGCGACTTCCAAACGCAGGAAAAGATTCGTGGGCTGCAACGGTTTTCCCACCTGTAATTTCTCTTTGCCGCTACCACCAAACGGGAGACTGATTGTGACCAAAGATAAATGCGATAAACATCCTTCCCTGTTTAAGTTAAAGATAATAAAAAAGGGTAAGGGCAAAGGCAGGGGTAAAACGTGGGATTTCGGCTGCCCGTATTGCAATTTCTTGCAGTGGAAGGATCAAAATAAGGAGCAGGCAAATAGTGAATAGCCAATGAGGTATAGCTTGACATTGTCAGATTAACCGCAGAGTTCACGGAGAACGCAGAGGATGTAGGTTTAGAGGTTTAGGTTTTAGGGCTACTAATACCTGACAACTAACCCCCTAACCCATTATTTTCTCTGTGAACTCAGCGTTCTCGGCGGTAAATTTTAAATATGACAAAGTCAAGATAGGTATGTTCCCTATTTGGCTATTGGCTGCATTTTTATCGTTATTCTTCAAGAACAAACTCGAAAGTGAGAATCATTACCGCTGTTATCAGGAAGAGAAAAGCGATTAGCAGTCGCAATTCCGGCACCACTTCGGTTATACCTGAACCACCGATGATTTCCTTTGTTGCCATAACAGATGGTATAAGCACCGGCATACAAACAGGAATAAGGAGAAATGAAAGGAGTAATGTTTTACCTTCCGAGAACATCACGAGCCCGGAAACAAAGGAACCTGCAAACGATAAACCTGCCGCACCTAAGAAGCATACGAGCAAGAGAGCCGGAAATCTTCCACTTAATTCGAGGTTTAAAAAAATGATGGAAAAAGGAATTAAGACGCATTCCACGAAAAAAAGCAGCGCCGTTCCATAAATGATTTTACCTGCGAGGATTGCCAGTGGCGAACAAGGTAAAGTTTTCAAACCGCCGAGTGTTCCCCGGTCTGCTTCGCGCGTAAACGAAGTGGTAAATGCGAGGATACTTGCGAAGAACAGGATAATCCAGAGCGCAGCGGCTGCCACTTCGGGTTCTGAACCTACCGAACCACCACTCCACGCGAAACTGCAAATCAGTATGGAACCTACCGAGAAAGTAAGAATTGATAGAACTTCGTAAGACCGCCGGAACTCTGCCCTCAGGTCTTTCTCTGCTATCCCGAAAGCTGCTTGCCAAAATAGGGAAATAACGAATAGCCAAATATTTTTTGACTTTTGCATTTTTTCTCTTCACGCCCTCCATTTTATTATCAGGTAATAAGAGGCAGAATAGGCGAAAAGCGCTGCAAAAAATATGGAAATGACATTATTTACCACATAAAAAGCGTCCAGTATCATAAAAAGCACTGGAACGAATAAGAGCAAGAACAGTGCTATGCACGCCCATATCCACGTTGAAATCCTATACCATGTTTTATAGCTGCTCGTAATGGCTAACCACCACAGAGGAAACAACATGGCAATAATAAAATGAATGAAATTCAACATGGAGTATATCAAAAAAATGTAAACAGTTACCGTTACCAAAGAGAGGATGTCCAGTCTTATGGATGGAATTGCCTTGTTCAGATGGTAATTGCACCAGACGTGGTAGGTATATGAATACAAGGCGAGACCGAGCCATAGGAGTCCCAAAAGCACATCATAGGATAAAAAAGCGTCCAGTATTATAAAAAGCGGTGGAGCGATAACGGGTGCAGAAATCCATAACAACGCTTTTTTATCACGCCAAATACCATGACTTGAGGTTATAATGCCCCACCACACAAAATACACCATGCCTGTGACGAAATAGCCTATTTGCTGAACAAACGGACAAAATAACAAAAATATAAGAACTGCAAACGTAACAATTATTGGACCATTCCCTATCCCTGCATGTTCTTTAGAATTTTCCATTTGTCATTACCTCTTCTCCTCTAAAAAGACATTTCTTCTACTATTTTACCCTTATCGAGCGAGATTCGCTTATCGCAAATTTTCTTCGACCATTCTAAGGAATGAGACGATATTAATAGCGTCTTTCCTTTCCGGCTTTTGAAGTAGTTTACAAGCACGTCACAGGTGTTCGGGTCCAGTCCTGCGAAAGGTTCATCAAGCAAGATTAAATCCGGGTTATGAATTAACGCTCTCACGATGTCCGCCCTCTTTCTTAATCCATGCGACAGTTGCTTAACCGGAACGTTATACCAGCGTTTCAGACCCAAAAATTCAATCGTGTCGAGGAAGTCATCTTCTTCTTTTACCGAGAATAGTTTCGCATAGAATAGCAAATTCTCCCGGACGCTCAGCTCGTCATAAAGAAAACTCTCATGCGTTACTAACCCAATCCTTCTTCTTGTTTCTGCACTGTTTTTGAATGCATCATCGCCAAATATTTTCACCGTTCCCGAAGATGGCGAGATATGCGTGGCGATTATTTTCAGCAACGTTGTCTTTCCCGCCCCGTTGTGTCCTGAAAAAGCCAGAAATTCGCCTTCTTTTATTTTCAATGACACGGATTTCAAAGCCTGTAAGTAACCATATCTCTTCGAGACTTCTATTATTTCCACTGCTATGGTGTTATTAGGCATTTGTCATCACCTGTAAGCAAGTTCTATATTCACAGATTCAATACTTTATATAAGGTGAAGAATAACATAATAAAGGAAATGATAATAGTTCAACAATAAATAGAATGAACCTATCTATATCTGTATCAGATAAACACTTAAGGAATTTAGAAGAAATAGCAAAAGAAGAGAAAGTCCATAGAGCAGATGCGATTAGAGAGATTTTTGAATTGGGAATAAAGGAATGGAAATTGAGAAGGGCTTTGAGATTATACAGAGAGGGAAAGACTACGTTGTGGAAGGCTGCGGAAATTGCTGAATTGACATTGCATGAGATGATAGATGTCATAGACAAGGAAGGAATACCATACGACTATGACGTAGATGCCACTTTGGACTACATACGAAGGCTGAAGGTGAAGGGATGATAGTTAATACGTCACCAATCATATACGCCTCAAGACTTGGAATCCTATGGATATTCAAAAAGTTGTATGGAAAAATAATAATATCGAAAACAGTTTATAATGAACTGAAGAGGAAAAAAGATGTTGTGCTGCGTTTGGTGGAAAAGGGAATGGAAGAGGGGTGGATTATGGTTCAAGAAGGAAATAAGGATTTGATGGACGAGATATTGTCTTTAAGCGACATTCATAAAGGGGAGGCGGAAACGATAGCAATAGCGTTAGAGAGAAATGATACAGTGGTAATTGATGAGAGGGCAGCAACAAGGATGGCAAGGGCTTACGGGATCAAAAGTGTTGGATTGATTGGTGTAATTGCTGAGGCGATGAAGGAGGAAGCAATCCCTTATAAAGAAGGTGTGAAATATGTTGAGGAACTTATAGAGAAAGGATTTAGATTGAGTTATCGTGATTATAAAAGGATAATGAAAGAGATTGAGGGTCTTGAATTATGATAGAAAAAGAACTTGAAATGAGGGAAATGAAGCGAGATATTCTTCTTTGCATCGCCGTAGCAGTGAGCGTAATCGCATCTTACGCGGCTTATGTTGCCGCTCCTCCAGAAGCAACTATGGGAGACCTTTACCGGATTTTATATACGCATGTGCCCGCGGCATGGGTTTGCTACCTTGCTTTTTCACTTTCTCTGTTCGCAAGTATCCTCTTTTTAGCTAAAAGAAAGCATGCATACGATAGGACGGCAGAGGTATCGGCTATCTTAGGTTTGGTTTATGGTGCAATAGCCCTGATTTCTGGTTCGATCTGGGCGAACGCCACATGGGGGAGCTATTGGAACTGGGACCCGAGAGAAACAACTACGCTCATACTCTGGATTGCATACGCAGGCTATATTTCTGTAAAATACTCCATCGGAGAGGTTGAGAAAAGAGCGGTAATAGGAGCGGTGTATAATATTTTAGCTTTTTCTACCATACCGCTGAGTTATCTGTCCATAACGCTGTTACCTACGCTTCATCCTCAAATAGCAACACCGACTGCGATTTTTATGACTCCTCTAATGATTATAATTTTATTTTTGAACCTCATAGCAGCTTCCCTATTCTTCGTTTATCTTCTGATAACCGCATCCACTGTCGGGTCTTTAGAGGACCGTGTAAACGCATTAATCTACGAAAAAGGAGGTGTTTAAAAGGATATGTTCGAAGTCTTTCTCGTTTCTATCATTTACTGGACGTCTCTTTTGGTAGTTTTTATCTGGCTTAATAGACGTTTATCCTCGCTTAAAGAGAGGATAGTGGATTTAGAAGTAGGGGGGAGTGAAAGAGAAAAAAGAGAAGAAGAAAAATGAAATTTAAACCTGTTCATATTATCGTTGTCGCTTTAATAGTTATAAGCGCAATTCTCGCCTACGATGCCTTTACATCTTATATCAATCCCTATTTAACCGTCTCGCAGGTCGCTGGTAATGACGAATATATTAACAAAGAGGTTCAGATTTTAGCCACTGTTGCCAAGGGGTCCACAGGTTGGGGAGAGGAGGGTTCATTACTCTTTAAACTCACTGACGGCGAGGCTACAATCGATGTGACATTCGCAGGAACTATGCCTCAGAACTTCAAAGAGGAGCAAAAAATAGTTGCCATAGGAACGCTTACTTCGTCCTATCATCTGAATGCGACGCAGCTACTGGTTAAATGCCCATCCAAGTATGAATAGAATAAGTAGCATAAAAAAACAGCAAAACTTAAATAAACCGTCTTGAAAATAAAGAGAATACAGAGATAAAAAGTGTAAAAATGGAAGCAATAAAAAAGGGCGGGATTTTCACCTTCTCCGACTTGCAAAACGTGCGGATAAGCATAGGCGAGATAGTAGAGGAGTGGGGAGAGGAAGAATGGGAGCCTATGGGACCGCATCCGATGCCGGGCATAGCAACGCTTCGAGACTGGGACTTCAAGCTTTTGAACAGGTATAAACCTTTTTATGCACCGTTCTGCGACATGTGCTGCCTTTGCACTTATGGCAAATGCGACCTCACATGCGGTAAGAAGGGTGCTTGTGGAATAAAAATAGATGCACAGCAGGCAAGAATCGTTTTGATAACGTGTTGTATAGGAACTGCTGCTCACACTGGACATGCGCGTCATTTAGTTGACCATTTGATAGAAAAGTATGGCAGGGATTTCCCGATAGATTTTGGTTCGTATATTGACATCGAAGCTCCGATAACAAGGACAGTCACAGGAATAAGACCGAGGCGATTGGGTGATCTGGAGGATGCACTGGACTATGTAGAGAAGGAAATTACAAATTGCCTATCCGCTGCACACACGGGTCAAGAGGGTGCTTTTATCGATTTTGAGTCTAAAAATTTGCATATCAGCATGATTGATAATTTAGCAAAGGAAATAGCAGATATAGCACAGATAGTGGGTTATGATTTCCCCAGAGGTGACCCTGATGCCCCTTTAGTTGAGATAGGTCTTGGCGTTGTTGACAGGTCTAAGCCTGTGGTTTTGTGTATAGGACATAACGTTGCGCCAGGTGCAGAAATGGTGGACTATATTGAGTCGAGTGGGATGGAAGGGGAAGTAGAAATCTGCGGGATGTGCTGCACTGCGATAGACATAACGAGATACGAGCCAAGGGCGAAGATCGTCGGACACATAGCTCAGCAGTTATATGCCATAAGGTCGGGGATAGCGGATGTTGTCGTGGTGGATGAACAATGTGTGCGGACAGATATGTTGGAAGAGGCAATGAAGGTGAAGACGCGGGTAATAGCAAGCAATGACAAGATATGCTACGGTCTTCCAGATAGGACCGACGACCCTGCGGAGGAGATAATAAATGATTTGGTGAATGGAGCGCCGGGTGCATTGATACTTGATGCGGAGAAGGTAGGAGAAGTTGCTGTTGAGGTTGCTTTGCGGGTGTCGGCAAAAAGAGAGCGTTTAAAGGCTTTGCCTGACAGAGGAGAGCTGAAAAAACTTGCGGAATCGTGTGTGCAGTGTGACGAATGCAGAAGGGCATGTCCAAATGATTTGCACATTCCGGATGCGATGGTAGCGGGAGCGAAAGGCAGCTTTGATAAGCTTGCAGCGTTATACGATGCGTGTGTGGGCTGTGCGAAGTGCGAATCAATATGCAGGGCAGAACTATCGCCGCTGAACATGATAAACGTGGCGGCGGAATACAAAATAAAAGAAGAGAAGTACAAAATAAGAGCGGGGCGAGGTCCGATTTTAGATACTGAGATAAGGAATGTCGGCGCACCTATCGTTTTTGGTGACATCCCTGGTGTGATAGCATACGTTGGCTGTCCAAACTACCCAAAAGGAGGTAGAGAAGTTGCAGAGATGGCGGATGAATTCGCAAAGAGAGGTTATATCGTGGTGGCAACCGGGTGCTCTGCAATGGACATAGCCAGATATAAGGATGAAGAAGGGAAGACGCTATATGAGAAATATACAGGTGCTTTTGATAGAAGTTGCATGGTGAACATCGGCTCTTGCGTCTCAAATGCACATGTCATCGGTGCAGCGATAAAAATAGCGGGGATATTCGCAAGAAGGAAGCTGAGAGGTAACTTCGAGGAAATCGCTGATTACATATTAAACCGGGTTGGAGCATGTGGAGTTGCATGGGGAGCAATGTCGCAGAAGGCGGCTTCTATCGCTACTGGATGCAACCGGTGGGGAATCCCTGTAATATTAGGACCTCATGGCTCTAAAGCATACAGAAGACTTTATCTTGGCAGAAAAGATAAAGAGGAGGACTGGTATGCCTACAACGTAAAGGTAGGGGGAGAACCTTTCTATTTTGGACCCGCACCCGAACATCTGATGTATGCAGCGGAAACGAAGGAAGAAGCGATGGTAATGACTGCAAAGCTCTGCATAAGACCGAGTGATAATCCAAGAGGAAGATTGATAAAGCTAAGCAATTATATAGATTTGCACGAGCGGCTGTTCGGGACAATGCCAGACGATTGGCATCTGTTTGTGCGAGACGTGTCGGAATTACCGCCTGCGAGAAGAAAGGAGTTGAAAATGGAATTGGAAAAAATCGGCTGGAAACCGATGAAAATGCCACCGGGAAAGATATTCGACCCCACGAACTTAGAGCGGTTTAGAAACGGATGGAAGTGAAATAAAATGGAAATGGAAGAACTCATCGCGGAGACAAAGGTGTATAACTGCGTAGAATGCGGCAAGTGTAATGCGAACTGCCCGATATCGTGGTTTGAATCCGATTATTCTCCACGGTTGATTGCTAAAAGAGCGTTGGAGGGGTTTATTGACGTTCATGATGAAAAAATATGGCATTGCATGAGCTGTCAACTATGCAGTGATAGATGTCCGTCGGAGGTGGATTATCCAAAGTTTATTTGGGGACTCAGAGCAGAGGCATTAAAATCCGGGATTAAAGAAGCGGCATACGTGAGTGAGCTCGAACAGTTGTTCTTAGACGGGGAAAGGGACAAGGATATCGGTATCGTGAAGGAAATAACGGCAGGAAAAACCGCTGTGGAAGGGCAGGATGGCGGTATAGTTACTTCGTTGTTAACCGCGGGTATGGAAAAAGGGCTTTTTGACAGTGCGATTGTCGTGCATAGAGAGGACGGTTTCAAAGCTAAAGCGATTATGACCGAGAATGTGGAGGATATTATCAAAGCGAGTGGCTCTAAATATCAATTCGCACCTACCGTAGAAAGGATGGTGGAAGCAATAATAGAAGGAGGAGGAAAAAGGATAGCAATCGTTGCCCTCCCATGCAGTATTTATGGAATCAGGCGGATTCAAAAAGTTTTTTCTGATGTGGAGTTGTATAATATAGGGCTTTTCTGTTTCGAGAATTTTTATTACGAATTGCTCAAACCGTTTGTAAGTGAAATACTGGACGTTGACCTTGGGCTTGCGGATAAAATAGACGTGAAGAAGGGGAAGTTCGTTGTGTATATAGAGGGCGAGGAGAAATCATGTGACGTTGATGAGTTGCAAGAAGCAGTCAGAGCGAGTTGTGCTTTCTGCACGGATTTCACTGCTAGATTGGCGGACATCTCGGTGGGTAGTGTTGGCAGCCCCGATGGGTATTCGACGGTGATTATAAGGTCAAAGAAGGGAGAGGAGTTGTTTGGTTTATTGAAAGGCTTAGAAACAACTTCTGTTGACCGTGATGAGATAGCAAAGTTAGCGAGATTGAAAAGGAAGAGAGGTGTGGAGGAGTTAGAGAAATTAGAGGGAGTTTGAAAATGAGCGAAAATAAAAGTGCGTTGATAATAGGAGGGGGAGTAGCAGGGATTCAGGCATCTCTCGACTTAGCGGAGCAAGACTTCAAGGTGTATTTAGTGGAGAAGAATTCTTCTATCGGCGGTCGGATGGCTCAGTTGGATAAAACGTTCCCGACAAATGACTGCTCGATATGCATTCTTGCGCCGAAGATGCTCGAATGTTTTGGACATGAGAACATCACCGTGCTTTCATATTCCGAAGTGAGCGAGGTATCGGGAGAGAAAGGGGACTTTACTGTAAAGGTTCGAAAGAAGCCAAGATACGTGGACGAAGAAAAATGCACGGGATGCAGCGCTTGTGAAGATGTTTGTTTACTTAAAGATAGATTCCCGGACGAATTCGATATGGGGCTTGGGAAAAGAGGAGCGGCATACCTGCCTTTTGCACAGGCAGTTCCGAGGGTTGCGGTAATTGATGAGGAAAGATGTATATTCATAACGAAGGGCAAATGCGGGGAAGCACCAGCGTGTAAAGAAGCGTGTGAGAGGAATGCGATTGATTTCGAGCAGAAGGAGGAAGAAGTTGAGCTTCATGTGGGTGCTATAATAGTTGCAACAGGACTCGACGCTTATGAGCCTTATGAAATGGAGGAGTATGGATATGGGCGAATAGAAAATGTGATAACGGGATTACAGTATGAGAGGATGATAAACGCAGGAGGACCAACTGGCGGGCATCTCATTCGGTTAAGCGATGAAAAACAGGCGAAGAAGTTAGCTTTTATCCTTTGCGTGGGGTCGAGGGACTTGAAGAGATATCCTTATTGTTCCTCCGTGTGCTGCATGTATTCAACGAAGAGCGGGATGCTGGCGAGGGAACATGAGGAGGATATGGAATCTTTCGTATTTTATACTGACCTCAGAGCTTTTGGAAGAGGCTTTCAGGAGTATATAGAGCGGGGTATGGAAGAATATGGGATAAATTATATAAGGGCGAGACCCGGGAAAATAACGGAGAATGGGGATAAGAGCCCGGTGATATGGTATGAAGACACCCTGATAGGGGAACTTAAAAGAATGGAGGTTGACCTGGTTATATTAGCTACGGCGCTGGTGCCGAGTAAGGGAGTCGAAGAACTGGCAAAGGCATTGGGAGTAGAATTGGATGAATATGGGTTCTTTAAGGTGAAAGACCCGTTATATGCGCCGGTAGATACCACAAGAGAAGGAGTATTTGTTTGTGGGTTTGCACAGAGTCCAAAAGATATTACGGATTCGGTTGCAGAGGCGAGCGGAGCGGCAGGTAGAGCAGGTGAGGTTATTTCTTTTGTATCATAGACCTACCCCTACAACATAGGGAATATATTCATTTATGTTTCTCTAAAAATTACGATGAGCAAAGATAAAAAGAAATGGCGAAAATGGGAAGAAAAGGAAAATGAAGGAAAGAGTGTTAGAAATTAAGAAAAAGATAGAAAAAGGAGAGTATGGCATAGCGAGAAGAGAATGCCTGGATTATGCGAAAGAAATCATAGATAAAGTTGAATCTAAGGAGATGAGCGTATATGAAGCGGATGAAATGTTCACAGAGGCATTTGTTCAGCTTGATTTAGAAAAACTCGGAGAAGAAGTTTTGACGGTATTCCATAAAGGGATGTTGCTTCACGACCGTGGTAAGCCATGGGGTGCTACAATATCTGAAATTAAGGGTGAGATAGGGGGATAGACGGTCTGTG
The DNA here is from genome assembly GCA_030602585.1 of Candidatus Methanophagales archaeon. GTDB lineage: Archaea > Halobacteriota > Syntropharchaeia > Alkanophagales > Methanospirareceae > JAFNKG01. Next base: position 21,560 of record JAUVZJ010000028.1, read on the forward strand.
ATGAAAAAGCATTGAATGGAGAGAGTTGAAAATGACGAATGAAGAAATAAGAATAGGGATTTTTGTTTGTCACTGCGGCACGAACATCGGTGGCACCGTGGACGTGCCGTCAGTAATAGAATACGCAAAAGGGCTTCCCGGAGTTGTATATGCAGAACGCAATTTATACACATGTTCAGACGAGGGCGTGACGGCGATAAAAAATGCGATAAAGGAGCACGGGCTTAACAGGGTGATAGTGGCTGCATGCACACCGAGAACACACGAGCCGTTATTCCGAAGTGCGTGCCAGGAAGCAGGACTAAACCCGTATCTTTTCGATTTCGTTAACATTCGAGACCAGTGTAGCTGGGTGCACATGCGAGAGCCTGAAGAAGCAACGGAAAAGGCAAAGGATTTGGTTAGAATGGGAGTTTTCCGAGCTGCGAGGTTAGAGCCATTGGAATACATAAATATCGGCGTTGAGAACACTACAATGGTTATCGGCGCAGGGGTGTCAGGGATGACGACGGCGCTAAGTATAGCAAATCGAGGCTTCGATGTGTATCTTGTCGAGAAAGAAGCGGAAGTCGGAGGATTGTTACGAAAGATAAACAAACTTTATCCTGGGAATGTAGATGCTCTCGCTTCTTTAGAGCCTACAATTAAGAAAGTAAAAGAGCATCCGAAAATAAAACTCTTCACTTCTTCTCTCGTTAAGCGCGTGGATGGTTATGTCGGGAACTTTGAAGTAAGTGCCGTGCAAAAAGAGAATGGAGAGGAGAAAGGACATAATTTCAAGGTGGGCACGATAATAGTTGCCACGGGTGCAGAGGTTCTAAAGCCGGATGGACTCTATGGATACGGTGAACATGAAGAAGTAATAACGCAGATGGAATTGGAGGAGAAGTTGAAAGAGAATAAGCAGGAAGAAAAGAAAGACGTGGTGATGATTCAATGCGTGGGTTCAAGAGGGCAAAGAGTGGCATACTGCTCGCGAATCTGTTGTGCAATGGCGATAAAAAATGCAATTTTACTCAAGGAAAAAAATCCTGATGCGAATATTCACGTACTCCACAACGGGATTCGTGTATTTGGCGTGGAATACGAGAATCTTTACAGGAAAGCAATGCAAACCGGCATACGATTCGATAAGTATAGTCCTGAGAAACTTCCGGAAGTAGTGAAAGAGGATGGAGGACTGAAAGTGAAGTTCTTCTCTGAGTTCGTGAGAGAAGCGCGTGAATACAAAGCCGATTTGGTGGTTCTATCCACACCGATGGTGCAGCACCCGGATGCATTGGAACTTTCTAAACTGTTAAGGGTTCCGTTGGGCCTGGATGGGTTTTTCTTTGAAGCACATGTCAAGTTGCGACCCATTGATTTCTCTAACGATGGTATTTTTTTATGCGGAACTGCGCATTCACCGAAATTCGTGCCTGAAAGTGTTGCGGAAGCGTATGGAACAGCCTCAAGGGCTTCTACCATATTGACAAAAAGCGAGGTAGAAACAGAGGGTATTGTTTCGGACATAAGCCAGAGTATATGCAAGGGATGTGGATTATGTGCGGAGATATGCGAATATGGCTCTATTAAAATAAATATGTATGGACCGGGGGAGTTTGGAGCAGAGGGGAACAGAGCATTGTGCAAGGGCTGTGGAACATGCGCAGGTGCGTGTCCGTATCAGGCGATAACAATGCGGCATTTCCGCGATGAGCAGATTTTAGCACAGATAAAAAGTGCGTTTGTGCCGGAAGAGGGGAGAATAGAGCTAAGACCGAGGATACTGGCTTTCAGTTGCAACTGGTGCTCTTACGCAGGTGCGGATATGGCTGGTGTATCGCGATTCCAGTATCCACCGAATGCGAAACTAATTAGGGTGATGTGTTCCGGACGAATAGACCCGTGGATGATGGTCGAGCCTTTCTTCCATCATGCAGAAGGTGTTCTCGTTACAGGGTGCCATATCGGCGATTGTCATTATGTTGTGGGGAATTATCATGCAGAGATGCGCGTGAAGTTCGTGAAGAAACTGCTGGAATTCGCAGGAATAGACCCGGAGAGGCTAAGACTCGGCTGGATTTCCGCAGCAGAGGGACAGAAGTTCAAGGAATTGATAGAGAGTTCGGTGAATGAGATAAAAGCGTTGGGACCTTTTGAGCTCGAAAAGCATTATGACGCACTCGTCACGGTAAAAGAGGGTGTGAATAATCCTAAACTAAGATGGATTGTCGGTAAGATAGCGGAAATTGCGAGATATGTTAAATTGGAAGAGAAAGAGATAGATGCCTTTTTTGAGGAAATAATAAAAAGCGAATTCATGGCGGAAAAGGTAACTTCTATGTTGGAGAGCGAGGAACATACGATCGAAGGGATTTCGGAATCGCTTTCGATACCTATGCAGGACGTCCTGAAATATGTGGCTCCGCTTATGGACCGAGGAACAGTGCAGGTAAACAGGATGGAGGGTAAAAAACCGTTTTTCATCAGCGGGCGTGTGTGGTGAGATGGTAGGGGGTGATTAAAGTAACCAATAATCTTTTAGTTAGTGCAAGAAAATATCGAAACATTTATAAAATAACATCTTTTAAAGTTCTTTTGGTAAAGCTTTTCTTTCTAAGAAAAGGTTTAAAATGGTAGAAAAAAATGATCCCTGGGATATAGCAAACGTGCCGGGTCCACGCCGTGGAGAGATTTTAACACCTGCGGTTGCAGTAAGGGCAATAAAAGAGGCAAAACGACCTCTTTTCATCGTTGGCTCGATCGCATTAGAAACAGAGCTTAATGGAAAGAGTTTGATGGATTATGCGATAGAAATAGCGAAGAAATCGAAAATGCCAACTGTTGCCGTTGCACACACACTAAAAGAATTCCTGGAAAAGGAGTTCCAGCCAGATGCAAGCATGCCGATTATAAACATAATAGACAGGTTGAGAGATGCAGACTGGAAAGGAGTAAAAGGCGAAGGGCAGCATGACCTCGTTGTGTTCTTAGGTGTACTTTATTACATAGGTTCGCAAGGGCTGTCCACACTGAAACATTTCGCACCCTGGCTGAGGACAATCACGCTTTGCAGGTTCTTCCATCCAAATGCCGATATGTCGTTTCCGAACATGAGTGATGAGGAATGGGAAAGTTATTTGAATGAGCTGGTAGAAAAGTTGAAGCGGGGTTGAAATTGATTTAAATGTTCACCTTCAAAGTAACTATCTCAAAGGGTTTCATCTTCAACTTTATTTTATCTCCCGTTTTTTTCAACTCTTTTTCCACTCCATCGTCCTCTTCCTCCAGCAGGTTCACTGCCTTGACTGCCTTTGGCTTTCTGAACAGTGTTATCTCAGCATCCGTCGCATCCCCCTTCGTCTCATAAAATCTCATAATCACTCCTCCATCTCCGTTCTCTGTATTTTTCAGTGCGGATAAAACGACATTTTCTGGTTCTATTTTCAAAAAAGAGCGTTTCAAAGGCATTTTCACGCCTTTCGGCAACTGCACTGCATCCAGATCGAAGTTGAACTCATAAGCATGCTTGTAGGATGATGCGTCCCGCCAGTCTCCTTCGTGCGGGTAAATGGAATATCGGAATTCGTATCTTCTAAACTCCTGCGCATCCGGAACCGGTATCGCAGGACCTGCCTTACCATCCGAGGAGAGCATTAAAACGCTTCTTAGCAGTGTTAAATAGACATCCCCATCTCTTACCTCGTTCTCCGGTATCCCCCTGTGAATCACGGTCAAGCCTTTCTTTCCGTCAGAATAATCAAGCCATCCTATCGA
>JAUVZJ010000077.1 GCA_030602585.1 Candidatus Methanophagales archaeon
AACGAGTTCTGGCGTATTTCCAACCGATAAGCCCCATCGTTGAGGCTCGAATACAGAATTGGGATTTATATTTGCCATTTACTTTGCAATAGAAGAGAGGGGTATAAAAAGTTTATTAGCAAATGTGACATTGTCAAGGTAAGAAGAAGCATGATTACAGAAGAGGATAGATTTGTGGTTGATTTTAATTTTAAAGATTTTCTTTTAGCACTGTGGGGCTCTGCCCCACGACCCCGCAAGCCATGTAAGGGCTTAGTTTTCTTTTCTAAAAAGAAAAAGTGTATTGATAAGATATTAACGGTTATCCTCATTATCTCGATTATCCTCGCAATCTCCATGACCGTTTATGTCATAATAACGCCAAAAGAAGGCGAGAAGTTCACTGAATTTTATGTTCTCGGTCCAAACGGAACAGCAGATGATTATCCAACGGATTTGAAAGTAGGAGAAGAAGGAACAGTGATAATAGGCATTGTAAATCATGAATATGCCAATGTTAAATAAACTCCATGTGCCCAGGGTTTACTGGAGAATCATTGTGGTAATACCATAAGTTTTAAGTAATACAAAATATTATTGTATTACATAGGTGATAGAGATGGAATCAGAAGTTGTTAAAATAACGAAAAAAGGGCAGGCGACAATACCAAAGTATCTGCGTGAAAAATTCGGGTTCAAGGACAGAGCGATTGTAGTAGAGTCCGGGGAAGGCGTTTTACTAAAGCCATTTCCTGATATTTCTGAAGAAAAGGGCTCGCTAAGAGAAATATTTAAAGGCATGACAGCGAAAGAAGTTATAGAAGATGCAAGAGAGGCGGATATAAGAAAAGAGAAAGTTCTGGAGCTGAGGTAAGATAAATGGTAGCATTTGATACAGAAGCGCTGCTAATCTTCTATTTAGGTGAAGAAGGGGCGGATATAGTAGAAGATTTGCTTAGAAGAATTCAGAATAAGGAGATAAAAGGATTTCTAAACATCGTCAATCTCACGGAATTTTATTATATCCTTTATCGAAGAGATGCTGCGATAGCGGAAGAAAAAGCGCGTAATTTAAGAGCGTATGGCATGGAAATTGTTCCTCTCATGGATAATGCGATATGGAGGGAAGCGGGTAAGATAAAGGGAGAGCATGCGATATCCCTTGCGGATGCTTTTGCGGTAGCCACTGCGATAGCTAAGAAGGATAAATTAGTTGTCGGGCGAGACGAGGATTTAAAGAAGGTTAATGTTCTTCAGATAAAGGTGAGATAAATGAAAATAAGGGGTATGTTATCCATGAAAAACAAAACCGTTTGCATCTTCGGCTCAGGCTACGAAGGCTTAAAGCTTTTGTGATTGAAAATAAATAAATCCGTGTAATCCGTGGTTAAAAAATGTCCGACAAGAGGCGAGAGGCAAGAGGCGAAAGGCTAATGAGCAAAGGTGGTTTTAAAGAACTTAGTGTTTGGCAGAATGGTAAAGACCTTGCTGTTTACATCTATCAAATATCCAAAAAGAAACTTTTATTTAAGGAGATAGAGAAAGGGTGTATAGAAATATCACGTATGCTCTCAAATTCAAAATTGATTTCGGCACGGTCAAAAACCTTTTGCCCTTAGCCATTTGCCTTTCACCCTTTCCCTAAAGATACAATGAATACCATCCAACGAATCTTGAAGCAAAGAACACCGGCGTATTGCTTGCTTCACAGATTGCAAGCTACATATTAGGCTTCTTCTTTTTCTTCATCGTTCAAACTTTAAGAAAGTTTGATCAAAACGCTTCGCTGTTCTTTTGCACTTGCTTTCACGGGTATATTTGGTGTTTTTAGACTTGGTTCAAGTTGCTTGGGAATCTCAATCAAAAGAATAAGTATTTTAAAGCTTGAGGACAAACTTAATCTTGGTGATGTGTGTGGGGACAAGGGTGAAGGCGATGCATGATGAAAGGGTTTTGAAGCTTATATTGAAGATACCTGAGAGCATTGTGGATGCGCTCCGTCTACCTCGTGAAGAAGTGGAGGGAGAATTGCAGAAGGAATTGGCATTGGCGCTGTACCAGCGTGGCGTGCTTTCCTCAGGTGAAGCAAGTGTTCTTGCAGGTCTGACACGTTGGGAGTTTGAAGAACTTTTGGGGCAGCGACGGATCCGGCGCCACTATACAGAAAAGAACTTAGAAGAGGACATTGAGTATGCCCGAAGCCATCAGTGATTCATCCACCTTGATTCACCTTGCAGGAATTGGACGTTTAGAACTATTGAAAGAGTTTTATGGGAAGATTCTCATTACGCCTGCTGTCTGGGTGGAGGTTGTGGAGGAGGGACAGAACAGACCCGGTACCCGTGAGGTTAAAGAAGCCAACAGCTCAGGTTGGATTAAAGTAATCGCGCCAACTAATGAATCAGTGGTTCGGTTGTTAGAACGGGAATTGCATAAAGGAGAGGCGGAGGCTATTGCATTAGCGATTGAGCGGCATCCAGAGGTGATTTTTCTGGATGAGTTAGAGGCAAGAAGAGTGGCGAATGTGTATGGGTTGCACAGGACGGGAGTGATTGGGATTTTGATCCGGGCGAAGTTAGAGGGTAAGGTGGCATCGCTTCGTGAGGACTTAGATAGACTGCGCAACGAGGCAGGGTTCTGGATAGGGGATGAAGTATACCGGCGAGCCTTGCAAGTAGTGGCTGAGGAATAAATCCATGTATGATAGAGGAAATTAAGTGATAATATGAACACCGTCCAACGAAGCAAAGAACACAGCAGAGGGGATAAAGATACGTAATGGATCAGAGTGAAAAAGAATATATGAACTACATAAAAAAGTTACACATCATGCTCACGCACTTCCCAAAAGACCTTGACCTCGCACTCGTAATCCTCTTCACCCTTTTATGCATACAAACCTTTCTTTTCAAACTTTCTTAAAGTTTAATCAAAACGCTTCGCGGAAAAGAAAGCTTTACCAACAACTTTTTTACCTTCGGTAAAAACCTTGACTAAAAATATTTCCTTATGTTTTCTTAGCACAGTGTGGGGCTCCGCCCCACGACCCCGAAAACCCTGTAAGGGTTTAAAGAAAAGCTTTACCAAAAGAAGGCATTGCATGAGAAATTTAAAGATTTTCTTTCAGCACAAACCTTTCTTTAGAAAAGAAAGCTTTACCAAAGAAACTTATATTTTCCGCGAAGCGTTTTTGATAAAACTTTTCTTAAAAGTTTTGTAAAGGTTTTTGCTTGCAAAAAAGTTTTTTGTAAAAAGAAAAAGTGTTAGTTGAGCTTTGGTCTTATCCCTTCCCTTATCCCTGGAAGAACCAATCGTGATATGACGAATGCGATGCCGAGCGTGACCCCTATGTGACCGAATACGAACATGCTTCATAATTATCACCACATGATAAAAATTGATTGGATTGAAATTGGGAGAAGATTTTATCCCATCATAGGGAATTGTTTGAGTAGTGCGAAATATATATTATAAGAGATTATAGAATAATAAGGGGAGGAAAAATGAAAGCCATTGAATATATTGCAAAGGTTTTGCCTGATGGACACTTATCGTTACCTGAAGAGATTAGAGAGAAGATGGGATTGGCGGCTAACAGTAGAGTAAAAGTTGTTTTAGAAAGAGAAGCACAAAAGGAGAAGGCAATAGAAGCATTCGGAACTTGGTCTGATAGAAGCGATATTAAGGATGGTGTTGAATACGTAGAGGAGATGAGAGCTGGATGGAGTGAGAGAACCGCAAGGATAGACCATGTATAGAACCAGATACCTTGTGGATACAGATGTCATTATATAATAGCGGCAACTGCAAAAGAAAGGGGTTTAATTAGCGACTGCAAATGAAAAACACTTCAGGATGTTTGTGGAAATTGAGAAGGAGTACGTCAAAGAAGATTAAAATATAGTGTAAGGGGGATGTTCAAAGAGGAAGATGAAGTTAAATACACTCAAACACTTCCCAAGCGACCTCGCACTCGTTATCCTCCTCACGCTTTTATGCGCCCCTTTTGTCCTGATCCCGCCTTTAAACGACACCCCGATAAGAATTATTTTGGGTCTTCCTTTAGTGCTTTTCCTACCCGGCTACTCTTTAATCGCTACTTTATTCCCAAGAAAAGACGATTTAGACGGAATAGAGCGTATTGCACTCAGCTTTGGACTGAGTATTGCAATTACCCCCTTATTGGGCTTGGCATTGAACTACACGCCTTTCGGAATTCAATTATCGCCTGTTCTTATCGTTCTGTCAGTATTCACGATTTCACTTGCCTTAGGTGCGTATGTAAGAAGAAGCATGATTCCAGAAGGGGATAGATTTGTGGTTGATTTTGGAGTTCTATTTGAAGGTGTGAAAGAGTCGTTTAAAACCACTAATACAAAAATAGACAAAATATTGACTGTTGTTTTGATTATTTCAATCATCCTCGCAATCTCCATGACCGTTTATGTCATCGTAACGCCAAAAGAAGGCGAGAAGTTCACTGAATTTTATGTCCTCAGTCCAGGAGGTAAGGCAGAAGATTATCCCACAAATCTAAAAGTTGGTGAAGAGGGGGAAGTGATAATAGGCATTGTAAATCATGAATACGCAAATGTCACATACCAATTAGAAGTGCGGCTTAATGGTGAAGTTATAGACAAAAAGAGCTTTTGGTTAATGCATAATGAAACGTGTGAATCCCCTCTCACGTTTAAAGCGCTGAAAGAAGGAGAAGATCAAAAGTTAGAATTCTTATTATACAAAAACCCTTTTAGAAAAAGCGTTTACGGAAAAGAAGATAAGGAAGAAGTATATCGCTCCCTTCATCTATGGGTGGACGTTACATGAAAATTTGCCAAAGAAACAAGATTTTCTTTTAGCACAGGTTTTCTTTTGTAAAAAGAAAAAGTGTTATATCGCTCACTTCATCTCTGGCTGGATGTCACATGAAATGAAAATTTGCCAAAGAAACTCATATTTTTTTCTTTTAGCACTGTGGGGCTCAGCCCCACGACCCCGCAAGCCCTGTAAGGGCTTAGTTTTCTTTTTTTGTGAAAAAAAGAAAAAGTGTAAAGAAAGCTTTACCAAAGAAACAAAAAGAAGGGAGAAATGTCTAACGCCGTTTTTAGATATGTTTAAATACAAAGAATCTAAATTAATAAATGGTGGGATAATGGAGGAAATAAGTAAAGAAGTAACAGAGATAAAATTCGTGCTAAAGAAGATTGAAAGCATAATAGATGCAAGATTGATAGGTATAGAAGAAGCAGAAGAGGACGAAATAAAAGAGATAGAGGATTATGAGAAAAGAAAGAGCGAAGGAAAGATTGAATTAAATGAGCTATAAGGTATTTTTGGAGAGAAAAGCAGAAAAACAGTTGGAAACTTTAAACTCAAGTATCGGTAGAATAATAAAGGAGAAGATAAGCGAACTTAAAAAAGGTTTTTCTCCTGAACTTGATATAAAGAAGTTAAAGGGCTACCGGAATCATTATCGTTTGAGGGTTAGGGAATATAGGATTCTTTTCGAGCTTCAAGAAGGGCATGTTATTATAGTTTATGCTATTTTGCCAAGAAAGAAAGCCTACAAATAATTAGGAATAGGGATTAAATTTTCTTGGTTAACGAAGGTGAAATGTGATGGAATCAGCCATAAAACAACTGAAACAGCACCTGAAAGACCCCCTCTACAAAAACTCTTTCTTCTTGGTTCTAAGCAGGGTCTTCAACGTCGCCTGCGGCTTCTTCTTCTGGACGCTCGCAAACTTTTCTTTTACAAAGAAAGCTTTACCAAAGAAACAAGTTTTTTTTCTTTTAGCACAGGTTTTCCACGAAGTGAAAAGATTTTTTCAAATATCCATTAATAAAACTACAGATATTTGTTAAAAAAATTCGATTCAACTGAGCCTTTTATCTACTACTTTGTCTTTGTATATCAGAATCAATGAGAGCTATACAAATACAACATTTTTGAGACAATCTCGGTTCACAGTTAAATAACGTCGAGAGGTGGGATATGGCGAAGGGGGAAACTACAAGGGGAGAAAAAGATACGATTTACCTCGTCCCACACACGCATTACGATGCCATCTGGGTCTTCACGAAGGAGGACTATTTTCACATCAATCTGCTGCTTATTCTGAAGGAGGTAGTTGAGTTACTTGAAAAGACGGATTACAAGTTCCTGATAGAGCAAACCTTTCTACTGGAAGAGCTGGAGATGAGGTATCCGGAACTATTCTCAAAGGTTGCGAAGTACATAAAAGAAGGCAAGATAGAGATCGCCGGCGGGGAATACCTGATGGCAGATACGA
>JAUVZJ010000046.1 GCA_030602585.1 Candidatus Methanophagales archaeon
GCTAAATGAGGAGGTCAGACCTCTTGGACAGGATATCTGGAAGACTTAATAACACTGTACGATGTAATGAACCTAATTCAGCAAATAACACTTACCTATCTAATGAGCTTTTTTACTTACCTATGTATTGAGCCCTTCCAATTAGGACGAAACATCGTAGCCGATCCTGCCATCTGTCATGGCGAACCGACTTTTCGTGGCACACGCATCCTGGTTGCGGATGTGCTGGAACAGGTAGCCAGCGGCATGGCTTGGGAGGCGATTATCGAAGAATGGCGTGGAGCATTGACCAAAGAAGCGATTGCAGAGGCTATTCGCTTAGCAGTCCATAGAACATGAATGCGTCATCGGCATCTGGTGTATGTGCTATGATCATGGTTTAACTTATTGGGTGGGTTATATAAAAAGTTATGCAAAGTTTTAACTATTAAAAAGTCTGATGATGAAATAGGTTGAGCATAATGTGGACTAAGCTTCTGTCAAAGGGAGGTATATACGAAGTAAATTTTGGATATCATTCTAAAATGGGTGGATATACGACACTGATGTGTGATATATCGAAGTTTTAAGGTGCGAGTTCTCTCCGCTTTAGTCAACCTTTCAATTTATATAAACCTTCGCTTTTTGTTCGGAAAATCCGCACGAAAAGATAGTTTTATCAGGGGTTTGAACGATACGATTAGTGAGTGCCGAGGAGGGGCGCTATGAAGGAGGTAAAATAAAAAGATGAAGGAAAGGGAAAAGAAAGGTTTAAAAAATTTAGGGGGTGAAAAGGAAAAAAGATGAAAACGAAACAAAGGTATAAAAATTTAAAAGCTATTGTCCCAGTTGTCCTTGTATCAGTTTTGGTACTGCTGGGGGCATTTACAGTTGTGAATGCTCAAGGACAAGACGACGGTGCAAACCCTGCGAAAGAACTAAATATTATGGTTCCATCAAATGATACGGATCCACTGTTGTTTGATGCACAAGTATATGCATCAAATATGAATGTTAGTGTTGAGGAAGCTCTTCGCCGACTCAAACTTCAAGACATTCCAGTGCCCGATGAGGAACTGAGTACGAAGGAGGTAAAAACTTTTGCTGGACTCTGGATTGAGCACACTCCGGAATTCAAGTTTGTTGTGCAGTTTACTCGCGATGGTGAGGAGACAATGAAACCATATCTGAAAAAGTACCCAGAGTTTGCCGACATTGTTGAAGTGCGCAACACTGCAAAAGCGTCTTTAGCTGACCTCCAAAGGGCTCAAGCCATGGCTATATCTTCTGCCCGTGCTTTAGATATACCCGTAAAGTCAGACATCAATGTATATAATAACAGTGTTGAGTTGTATATGACTAAAGCTGATAGGAGCCGGTTTGATGACGCTTTGCGAAGAAATGAGATACAATTACCTGATAAAGTTAGAGTGATTACGGTTGAAGCTGAAGCAATGGGAATACTCGAAGCCGACATTTATGGTGGTCTCCCATTGAGTACCTGCACAAGTGGTTTTTCGGTAAATGAAGGTATCACTAAAGGCATCACAACAGCCGGTCACTGCTCAAATACCCAGTCATACAATGGTAACAATCTACCATTTCAGAGCCAAAACTGGGCGGGTAGCTATGATATTCAGTGGCATACTGCGCCAGGGTACACTGTGACGAATAAAATACGATGGTGGAGTGATGGTACCACACGTGACATCACCGCGACGAAAAGTCGAAATGACCAACAAATTGGAGGATATGTTTGCAAGTATGGTAAGACCAGCCATTATACCTGTGGATATTATTGATTACAGAAGAATGGACTCAAAGGTTTTAGCAATTGCTTTTGTTGCTATAATAGGAATCATTATTGTGAGTGGGTGTATTACTGAAAAACAACCCGTGCCGCCCGTCAATCCATCAGATATCAATACTTCAATCTCTACTCCTTTCTTTCCACAGCAAAAAGAGAATCCTGCCATTTATATGGATGCCCTATTAGTTGGTGAATTAGTACTAGAAGATGATTGTCTCCGCGTGGGTGATGATTTGCTTGTATGGCCTCATGTTTTTTCAGTAAGCACTGAAGATGGAGTAATCCAGATCATTGATGACAATGGACAACCTATAATGCGTGTTGGAGATAAAATCAAACTTGGCGGAGGTGAAATGTCCAGTGAACATATAGCAAAATATTCTGCAGAGTTGCCGAGTGATCGTTGTTCAGGACCTTACTGGATTGTCGGAGAGGTGATAACAAGTGATTAAAAGCCAGGGAGAGATATATTCCTCTCTCTTTTATTTTTATTTTAAAATATATAGACTACTCGGAATAACAAAAGGGACTGGGTGAGAAAACTGGCGATAGAAGTATGCGGGATAAAGAATAAAAATATAAGATAGAAGGTCCAATAACCTATTCAAAATGACGGATGATAAAATAGCACTTGATAAGCAAATCTTTAGTGCCTTATCATCAGAAACAAGAATCACTGTCCTTAAAAAACTTGATTCTAAGCGTAGGACGCTAAAAGAACTATGTGATGAATTAAATCTACCAAAATCAACTGTTCGCGAAAATCTAACCGTTTTGGTTGAATCAGATTTGGTTAGAAAAAGGAATATAGGTAATAAATGGGTATATTATGAGCCAACAGAAAAAGGAAGAAGGCTGCTCCATCCACACGAATTGACAAAGGTAATAATCCTTCTTTCTTCTGCGGCACTCGGCTTTGTTGGAGGGATTATTGAGATATATTTGTTTATCAAAAGTGCTTTCCCGGAAGAAGTGTTTGTTGTAACAGAAGAGGGTGGTGTACCTCTCTACGAACCAAAGTATTTAATTTTCGGCGTGATTTTGCTCTTGCTTAGTGTTCTATTTTCATACTTGGCTCTCCGCATGCGAAAGGTTAAAAAGGAAACGAGGAAGTAAATTCAATCAAAAGAGCAGAAGCAGATGAAAGTAAAGGTTTACAATGCGATAAATGAAGGTGGATTTGTTTTTAGGACAGGCGCGACAAAAGTCACTTCGCAAACACGCAAACATTAAATGAATTTTCAAACTTTCACAATCACAAAATTTCATACCCCGTATTCCTCTCTGCTACGGGTCTGCCAACCGATTCCACCGCTTTGACAATATCCTCAACCTTCGCGGGCTTGTATTCCTTCCCTGCTGCAGTTACAACGTTCTCCTCAAGTATCGTCCCTCCGAAGTCGTTCGCACCAAAAACCAGCGCCAATTTCGCCACGTTGAAGTCCTGCGTGAGCCATGACGCCTGTATATTCCTTACGGAATGCAAAACAATCCTTGAAATCGCTAACACCTGCAAATATCTCGTTACCGATACCGGCTCTTTCACAATCCCGTAAAGCTCCGTGTTCTTCGGCTGAAACGTCCATGGTATGAAAGCAGTGAAGCCTTTCGTTTTGTTCTGCAAATCGCGTATCCTGAAAAGATGCTCTATGATGTCTTCGTTACGTTCAATATGCCCAAACATCATAGTTGCCGTTGTTTTCAGCCCCATCCCTTGTGCAGCCTCCATTACTTCAATCCAGCCATCTGCACTGACCTTATCCGGACTGACGACCTTTCGGATCCCATCGCATAGAATCTCCGCACCTCCGCCGGGTAGAGAATCAAGCCCCGCTTCGTTCAGCCTTTCAAGCGTTTCTCTTATGCTCATCGCTTCGTTCCTCGCAAGAAAATATATCTCTGGAGGTGATAAACAGTGAAGCTGGACACCATGGAATTCACGTTTTATCGCCGGAAACAAATCCTCAAACCATTCAATACCGATTTCCGGGTTAAGTCCACCTTGAATGAGAATCTGCGTCGCACCAACGTCAACCGCATCTTTTATCTTTCTTATAATCTCTTTTTTGCTCAAAACATAGCACTCTTCTTCACTCTTTGCGTAAAAAGCACAGAATTTGCATCTCGACACGCATCGGTTTGTGTAGCTTATGTTCCTATCAACAACGAACGTTACGAGCTCTCCGCACCGCACTCTCCTTATCTCATCTGCAATTCCGCCAATACCCGGCAAAGACAAGTCGAATAGGTGCAAGACTTCTTCAAAACTCAAATCCACACCTTCCAGATTCTTTGCCACATAATCCTTACGTTCAGAGTAATCCGTATTCATGACACTTCTCCCCGAACAGTTCAAGCCCTCTCTTTTCTTTCGCGCCCAGCCGGTATGTAAGCGATTTGAAATACTCGTGTAGGAAATCAACAGGCATTCCGAACTTCTTCTCCGCTTCCGCAACAACCACGTCAACGTTCTTCTTCCCCCACTCGACCGATTCCATAACTGCCTTATTTACTTCACTCATGTCCTTTCCTTTCTGCGATGCTGAAATTCCAAAAACCATTGGATAACCGGTTAATTCACGCCACTTCTCACCCAAATCCATAACAACTCTATATGCCACCCTCGCCTTGATTGCTTCATCCCCTATAACGAGTGCATAAGTGCCGTGCTTAAGTAATTCGCTTGCTTTACCCACATTCACAGGCACAACCCCGTTTCTCATCCCACACTCCTGCAAAATGATTTTAAGTAGATTGAGCGATGTCACTGTTTGATTTGTTACTGCAATACGTCCGTTATCGTCATCAAGCATTTTACCATTCGAAACGACAACAACACTCAAAACGCTATTCCTCGCGGCAATACAGAAATCATAGATTCTTAACTTATCTTTGTTCTTGATATAATAGGACGAAGGGACTGGTGCGAAATCTATTTCTCTTTTCTCAAACATCTCGACAAGCTCTTTTGGCGATGCTTCAATCACCCTCACTCCGCTATGCTCAAGCCGGTAATAGGGCAAAAAGTTATTCACGAACCCGAATTTGCCTATTTTTACGGTCATCTCATGAATACACCCTCAAAATATTGTAAAATGTATCGCGTTCCGCAGGTATTTTGTTTGCACCCCGCGCAAGACTTGAAATTTTATCTATCGGAAGCATAAGTGGTGTTTTAGCGCCTGCTGCATGTGTAATCCGCTCCTCCATAATCGTTCCATCCAAATCGTTCGCACCATAATTCAAAGCAACTTGAGCAAGCTTATCGCCTAATGCAACCCAGTAAGCCCTTATGCTCTTAAAATTACGCAGAACTATTCGTGAAACCGCAATCGTTTTGAGAATATCCACCGGATTCATTTTTTCTTCTACAAGCCCCAACGCATCGAGCGCGGTGTTCTCCGGATAGAAAAGAAGAGGAATGAAGGAAACAAAGCCGCCCGTTTTTTCCTGCAACTTCCAGAGCCTGTATAGATGAAGAGCACGGTGTTCTGGTTTTTCTATATGTCCGAATAGCATTGTGGCATTGCTTTTTATTCCAACGCTATGCGCTATCTCCATTATCCGAAGCCATTCATCCGCTTTTACCTTCTTCGGGCAGATGACTTCTCGTATCGTATCATCGAGAATCTCCGCGCCACCGCCTGGCATTGCTTGCAGTCCGGCATCCTTCAACCTTGAGAGCACTTCCTCAATGCTCATTCTCTCGAGCTGCGAAATGAAGTGAATTTCAGGCGCTGTCAAAGCTTTGATAATAACCTGTGGAAATCTCTTCTTTATCTGCCCGAAAATCTGCTCGAAGTATTCTATGCTCATTTCCGGATTGAGTGAGCCGACAATATGAAGCTCCGTAGCACCTATTTTTATCGCATCCGCAACTTTATCAAGCACCTCCTCAATGCTCATAAAATACGCATCGCTATCTTTAGCGTCACGGTAGAAAGCGCAAAGGGGACATCTCGAAACGCATATATTCGTGTAGTTTATCTGCCTGTTAACGACGAACGTTACGACATTTCCATTACTTCGATTGATGGAATCTGCAAACTCACCGAGCTCATGGACGTCCAGTTCAAAGAGTCCTTCAATCTTTTTCGGTGTCCATTCCTCCATTTTTGTCTATTTTTTGGTACTATGCTTTTGGCTTCTCTTATTCAATCATATAAACATATTCTTTTATGTTCATATTCAATAGTGAATATAACATATCATGAAACCGTCCAGGCATGAATATGAGGGTATTCTCGAATTCCTCATCAAAAAAGGACCGTCCAGCAAGTATGCCATATCGAAAGGTGCTGCCGTTCCTTATCCGACAATTCTGAGGAGGATTCCCGGGATGGAAGCCGCGCATATAATCCAGAAGGTTGGCGAAGGTAAGAGGGGTGCTAAAATCTATGTTGCGACACCAAAAGGGACTCTCCTCGCCTACTTTGCCGGTCGTGTGCGCACTTCGGAACTCTTTATGGCTTTGCCTCACATTATGAAGCACGTGCATTTATCCTTTGAGGAATTACCAGCCGTCAAGAATCCTTTTGGGTTCATTGTAGGGGAGCTTCCGTTCAAACTCTCGCAATTAGAAGACCTGAAGGTAGAGGAAGCGGTAAGCATTTTAGGTGCGATTCTCGTCTGGCGACACGATGAATGGTATCACGAAATAGGGAAGGAAGAATTGAAGAGATTATTAGCATGGGATGAGAACTATCGGATATTGCGGTTCCTGGTTTCCAGCTCCATTAACACGCTCGGAAAGATGAGCGAACAGGCGATGCGATTGAGTGAGCTGGCTGATGAATTCCTGTCGGAAATAGACGAATTGGCGGGTCGTTGATTTTTCCGCTTTTAAAATCAATTTTCCCTTTGTCGGTTTTATGAAGTTTGGTAATGCCATATTTGAGTTTCATTAATTCATCAAAAAACCGAAAAATATATATGAGACATGCACTGGATATGTCAGAGAGACAAGTGACACTAAAAAGAAATGATTAGAGAGGAAGAAGGGGAGAAAGGGTGGTAGGATTGATTTTAGCTGAACATTTTCCAGTGCTTGTTATTGTAGTGTCGTTGCTTGCAGCATTTACTATTTTGATTGCGGGATGGTTGAATAAGAAGACCTCTTGCCCTATCTCCATAGCAACCATCTCCGTGCAACTGTTGATGGCTTTCTTTATCTTGAATCACGTCCTGACCAAAGGGACTATACATTACCGGCTGGGAGGATGGGCGCCGCCCTGGGGAATCGAATATGTCATAGATGCGTTAAATGCATACGTATTGGTCGTAATTCTGTTTCTGAGTTTGATATGCGCGATATATTCAAAGAGGAGCATAGAGAAAGAGCAGCCGCATAAGATAGTTCCTTTCTACGTGGTATTTCAGCTCCTTATCACGGGTTTATGCGGTATAACCGTGACCGGGGATATATTCAATATGTATGTATTCCTGGAGATAGCGTCCTTAGCGGCGTATGCATTAATAGCCGTTGCAGGTGGAAGAGCGTTGAAGGCGAGTTATAACTATGTGATAATGGGTTCCATAGGTGCCTGTTTCTTCCTGCTTGGCATCGGATTCCTGTACGCTGTGACCGGCTCGCTTAATATGGCGGACCTTTCGCACTTGCTGCCACCGCTGTATGGGAATAAAGTAGTGCAGGCGGCGTTTGTGTTTTTCGCAGTCGGGTTGAGTATAAAAATAGCACTTTTTCCACTTCATATATGGCAGCCTGACGCATATACGTATGCTCCTTCTGCGGTGAGTGCGATAATTGCGGCTACTATGTCCAAAGTTTCTGTGTATGCGTTAATAAGGGTTATTTACTCCGTGTTCACGCTCGATTTCATCAGGATTTACGATGGTGTGGATATAGCAATTTGCTGGATAGCGGCGATAGGAATAATAGCCGGGTCAGTGCTTGCGATAGTGCAGAATAATTTAAAACGGATGCTTGCCTATTCCAGCGTTTCGCAGATAGGCTATATAGTATTGGGAATAGGGCTTTCTCCAATCTCCGCATGGGGACTCCTCGGCGCTATTGCGCACATATCCAATCATGCGATAATGAAAGGCTGCCTGTTTTTGGCTGCCGGCGCATTCATTTATAAGCTGGGCTTGTGGGACATAAGGGATTTTGCGGGTTTGGGAAAGAAGATGCCTTACGCAAGTGCAGCATTTACGATAGCGGCGATTTCAATGATTGGCATACCGCCGAGCACGGGGTTTGCAACGAAACTGTTTTTAATTCTCGCTTCTTTAAAAGCATCGGAAGTTTTATCGAGTTCCGCTTACGTATTTGTGGCTGTGCTGCTGCTCAGCAGTCTTCTTAACCTCGTTTATTTCTGGCGAGTAATAGAGCGCATGTATTTCGTAAAGCCGGAGGAAGAGACAGATGGAGGTGAGAGAGAAGCGAAGAAGACTGAGATTCCTCTTAGCATGCTTGTTCCGATGCTAATCCTCGCAATTCTTTGTATTGTCGTTGGCATTTTATGGCTTACTGTGGCGCCTTCGTCTTTAATTAACGAGACTTTCTTGAGATTTGGAATGGAGGGGGTGTTGCCGTAATGGTGGAATTGATGACGCCGCTGCTTGTTATTTTATGTCCTGCAATTGCGGCACCCATGATATTGCTGTTTGGCAAACGACCGAATATAAGGGAAGGATGGACGATAGCAGCAGGAATAGCGATGTTCTCGCTCGTTCTGTCCATGCTGCCCACGATTTTAGCTGGCGATGTAATCAAATGCACTTTTTTCCAGACTTTATTCGAGGGTGTGGCACTTGGCTTTAAAGTAGATGCTTTTGGTCTTATCTTCGCACTCACTGCTTCTTCTCTCTGGATATTGGTGTCTTTCTATTCCATAGGATATATGCGTGCATTGGAGGAGCATGCGCAGACAAGATACTTCTTTTACTTCGCTATCGCCATATTCGGTGCCATAGGCATAGCAATGTCTGCAAATCTACTCACAATGTTCGTATTTTACGAGATATTAACGGTGTCAACGTATCCACTGGTTATTCACGACCAGACACCGGAAGCATTGAGTGCGGGTCGTAAATATTTCGCTTATCTGCTCACCTCCGGTGTTTTCTTCCTGTTCGCGGTGATGATGACCTACTATCTTACGGGGACCACGGATTTTACGAATGGCGGGATACCGGCGCTTGGTTCCGCATCTCGATTGACAGTGACGATATTGTTTTTTTGTTTCTTGTTGGGGTTCCTGAAAGCGGCGTGGATGCCTTTTCACTCGTGGTTACCAACGGCGATGATAGCACCAACGCCGGTAAGTGCGCTTTTGCACGCAGTCGCAGTGGTGAAGGCGGGCGTGTTTGGAATCGTCAGGATTGTATGCTTTATATATGGCGTGGATTTGATGACCTCGCTCGGACTTGGATTGGCGCTTGCCTGTATAGCGGCATTCACCATGATAGTTGCTAATTTGTTTGCCATTGCACAGGACAACCTGAAGAGAAGGCTTGCGTACTCTACGATAAACCAGTTGTCGTATATAATTCTGGGTGCCGCATTATTAACGCAAGACGGAATAAGAGGAGCAATGATGCACATTCCTTTTCATGGATACATGAAGATAACGCTGTTTCTCTGTGCGGGTGCGATAATGGTGGCGACAGGTAAGAAGAACATAAGTGAGATGGCAGGCATAGGAAGGACAATACCGGTAACGATGCTGGCATTCACCATAACCGCATTTGGAATGTGTGGAATTCCACCTGCGGTTGGATTTATAAGTAAATGGTATTTATGCTTGGGGTCCGTGCGAGCATACGAGACAATTTCACCCGTGATGATAACATTCCTGTTTGTTCTTCTGATAGCTTCGTTGCTGGATGTCGTTTATTTCTTCCCTATAATACATACTGCATTCTTCAAGAAAGCAGAAGGAGGGATAGAAGAGGTAAAGGAAGCACCGTTATTCATGCTCATTCCCTTATCAATAACTGCGATTTTCTCAGTTATATTCTTCATGGATTTTATTCTCGGGCTGAACATAATCTCGATGTATATCTACGAACTTGTGGAGATAGCAGTTGGAAACGTGATTCCATAATGCTTAACTAAAATCTCATATATAATTAAAGATGGAGAATGCGAGGAAGGTGGAAGAAGGAGAGGAAAAGATAAGAATAGCGCAGGTCTCTTGCGGCACCATCTACGGAAACGTGCAGCACGAGATAGAATATGCGGCGGAAGAAGTAGGTGCGGAGATATTTGTGCCTGAAGTTGATCTGGACTATGTGGTAGCGAAGGCGGACGAATTTGGATATGACATGAAGACCAGCCTTGGATTAAATGTAGCGTTGGCGCGAGGGTATGCAGTAGCAGAGGGGTTATACGATGCTGATGCGGTATTCATTGCGGGTTGTCACAGATGTCCACGAGGTGCGGTTATAAGGACTGAAATCAGGAAAATAATACAGGAGAGTACAAAATTACCGCTTGTTATGTATCCTTTTTCAGAGAGGACAAAGGCAGGAGAGTTGTTGACGAGAATGGAAGCGCTGGTTACGATAGTGAGAAGGCGATGGATATTGGAGCGGAAGGTGCAAGAGGGGCTTACTGCGGGCATTGATTCCGGGTCTACGACCACAAAGGCGGCGATAATGCAGGATAACGAGGTGTTAGGAGCGACGTGGACACCAACGGGAGATGTGGTAAAAACAGCGGAGAAAGTTTTTGCAAAGGCATTGGAAATCGCAGGAGTAAAGAAGGAGGATATAGAAGCGTTAGGGACGACGGGTTATGGCAGACATGCAATAGGCGAGTATTTCAAAGCGGATTTGGTGCAGGAGGAACTGACAGTAAACTCGAAAGCAGCGATGTATCTTGCGGGAATAGAAAAAGGAGAAGCAATGATTATTGACATCGGCGGTATGGACAATAAGATAATAACGGCAAACGATGGCATACCCGATAATTTCACAATGGGCGGGATATGCGCCGGTGCTTCAGGACGGTTTCTGGAGATGACAGCACGTAGATTGGGCGTAGATGTGGTCGAGCTGGGGAAGTTAGCTCTGGAAGGCGACGCACATAAGATAAAGACGGACAGCTATTGCATCGTTTTTGGTATCCAGGACCTTGTATCGGCATTGTCAAGTGGAGAGAGGAGGGAAGACATTGCGGCTGCTGCCTGTCATTCGGTAGTAGAACAGGTAAAAGAGCAGTTGTTACAGGAGATAGACCTTAGACAGCCTGCAATAGAGGTTGGCGGCACTGCATTGGTGGAGGGCGTGCCGGTAGCGATGAACGACGTGCTGGGATTTGACGTAATCGTGCCGAAGCATCCACAGTATATAGGTGCAGTGGGCGGAGCGCTGCTCTCTTCGTCCTTCCGGTAAATGTTAAGATTTGTTGGCGTTGTGGAGAGTGCGGAAGAGGAAGGAATATCGCGAGTGCGAATTTTCGATGACTTTTATGATGGCTTGAAAGGGTTGAATACTTTCTCGCATCTTTTCATTCTCTACTGGTTTCATTTACGAGAAGAAGAGGAGGAGAGAAAAGTGCTAAAAGTAGTTCCGAAGAGACATCCGGGAGCACCAGAAGTGGGTGTGTTCGCCTCCAGGAGCCCAAGCAGACCTAATCCTATTGGATTATGTGTAGTGGAACTGGTGAAAATAGAGAAGAATACGTTATTTGTGAAAGGGCTTGATGCTTTTGAAGGCTCTCCTGTAATTGACATCAAACCTTACATCCCAAAAGCCGATGCGTTTCCAAATGCTGTGGTTCCACAGTGGGCGCTTCGTGGTCCTAAAACATGATGAAGAATGGATGTTAAAATAATTCACAGCCGAAAAAGGAAGAAGACGATAAGTGCACGAGAAGTGGATGGTGTAATCCGCTTATATCTTCCAATGGGCCTCTCACGCGAGGAGGAATTCAAGTATGTTCAATGGGCGAAGAAGCGTTTCGAGTCGCAGAGACGCAAGAAGGAACTCAAAGCTGAAAATGCAGATGAAGAGCTGGAAAAACGTGCTCGTGAACTCAACAAACGGTATTTTGGCGCTGAACTCGCATGGATGCAGATATGCTATACGACTGAGCAGAATGCACACACGTTCGGGATTTGTAACACGAAAAACAGAACAATCAGGGTTTCAGACCGTCTGCGGGAAATGCCGACATTCGTTCATGATTATGTGGTCGTCCACGAGCTTGCACACCTGAAAGTACCAAAACATGGACCGGAATTCTGGAAACTCGTAAACCAATATCCGAAAACAGAACGTGCTCGCGGGTATCTAATGGCGGTTGGTATGGAGGATTGAGATGAAAGAGGGGATTAGTGAAAAGATGCAAGGGATGTTTATATTAATGATTGCGGATAATAGGAAATAGATAGCAGAAAAGCTGAGTAAAAATGAATCCGGCAAATATTGTTGATATGATAAAGGATATTCAGGAACGACTTACTCTGGATGGTAAAAACAAGGTCTTTAATGAGGGAAAAGAACTTCGTTCTGAATTTATGAAAGAGAAAGCGGAGCCAGAAGCATTTACAAAGGAATTTTTGATTGGTCAACAACGTCATTGGGGTAAAGGTTTTAGAAGAGGTGTTTTTTATGAGTTTATATGAATATGCCAACTTTATGCCAACTATCACAAGTGTTTAGATGTGTCGAACAGTGGGAGAACTGAAACCAATAAGATGATTCGATGGTGCCTGAATGGAGGATTAATATCAAGTGGATCAAATCTCACAAAAGGATGATGGTGATAAAAGGTGATAAAAATGCTCAACCCGAATTTTAAATATACGAACAAAATCGTGAGGCTGCTCACTAAAATATCTGCATCGAGAGAGATAATACTCAATTCGCCGTTGATTCCGAAATGGGAAGTTACCTTAAGGCGAGAAGCCATTATCCGCAGCGCACATTCATCTACGAGCATAGAGGGAAACAGGTTATCTTTAGACCAAGTAAGTGATTTAGCCTTTGGACGGGAAGTAACGGCTACTCGCAAGGACAAACAGGAAGTCTTGAATTATCTCAAGGTATTGGAGAATCTTGATAAGTTAACCAGAGGTGACAAAATTACCGAAAAGGACATCTTGAATATCCATCGAATGTTAACCGAAGACACACTGGAAAACCCGTCTGATTGCGGAACTTATCGAAATCGCTACGTTGTGGTTGGGAACAGGATAACAGGTGAGGTTATTTTTCGACCACCGGAAAACGAAGAGGTGCCGGGATTGGTTAAAGATTTAGTCGAATGGATGAACTCAGAGGAAGCCAAAGAACTTGACTCTATTCTCGTGGCAGGCATTGCACACTATGAATTTGTGCGAATTCATCCTTTTGTTGATGGTAATGGCAGAACCGCAAGGACTTTGGCAACCCTGATTTTATGTCTGCGAGGTTTCGATACAAAACAATTCTTCTGCCTTGATGACTACTACGATTCCGATAGACCGGCGTATTACAGAGCGTTGCAAAGCGTTGACCAGAGAACGCGGGACTTGACCGATTGGCTGGAATATTTCGCTGAAGGAGTAGCAATAAGTACTGATGCCGTAAAGGAAAGGGTAGTAAGGCTCAGCAGCGAGAGATTAAGAAAAGCAAAGAGAGGTCAGATTGCTTTAACCGAAAGACAGATGCAGATTGTGGAATTTATCAATACCGCAGGCAAAATTACAAGTGGCGACATTCAGAAGATGTTTAAAATCTCCAGACAGGCAGCGCACAAGGAAATAAAAGCATTAATAGAATTGGAAGTTATAAAGTCACAAGGGGAAGGGAGGGCGACACATTATGTTCTGGAGTGAGTTGACGCATTGGTTGACGCATTGGTTGACGCAAAATCGAAATGGTACAATGAAAAACTTGAAAGTAAGTGATAAAAAAAGAAATTTGGAGTGAAAAAAATGCAAAAACAAAATAAACCCCTGAAAAATTACATTTTATCGCTGGATGCGGACAAGTGGCTATTTCACGCAGATGTGCTCGTGGACAAGGCGCATGTAGTGATGCTGGAGGAGCAGGGGATAATAAAGAGAGAGGAAGCAGTGGAGATTCTGAAGTGCTTAACAAAAATAGAAGAGCAGGAGAAGGATTTTATCGAACACGAACTCACGTCATACGAGGACGTGCATACTGCGATAGAATCCGTGCTGATAAAAGAAATAGGCGAAGAGATTGGAGGAAGGATGCACACCGGGCGGTCGAGAAATGACGAAGTTGCAACGTGCATAAGAATTGCGCTTCGTGAGGAATTGTTAGAGCTGATGAAAGAAGTAAACGAGTTGAGAAGAGCGATAATAGAAAAAGCGGCTGAGAACGTTGATACCGTGATGCCAGGCTATACGCATTTACAGCATGCACAGCCAACTACATTCGCACATCATTTCTTAGCGCATTTTGATGCGTTCGCTCGTGATTTCTCTCGTGTTGTGAATGCATACGAACATACAAACGTAAGCCCTTTAGGTGCTGCGGCATTCGCATCTACCGGCTTTCCGATAGACCGGGAGAAAACGGCGAAAATTCTTGGTTTTGATTCCGTGCTGGAAAATTCAATGGACGCAGTTTCCACGCGCGATTTC
The DNA here is from genome assembly GCA_030602585.1 of Candidatus Methanophagales archaeon. Taxonomy (GTDB): domain Archaea; phylum Halobacteriota; class Syntropharchaeia; order Alkanophagales; family Methanospirareceae; genus JAFNKG01. The sequence goes on from JAUVZJ010000046.1 coordinate 14,356, forward strand.
GTCATCGAGGCGATTTCTTGCTACGCGAATCTGATGACAAATCTGAGCAGGCTTGCAGAAGAGCTAATACTGTGGAGCACCTCAGAATTCGATTTCGTTAGTATTCCTGCGGAATATGCAACCGGAAGTTCCATAATGCCGCAGAAACGAAACCCGGACTACGCAGAACTTGTCAGGGCGAGAGCAGGCACTATACACGGATGTTTGATGAGCGTGCTTTCTATATGCAAAGCGTTATCATACTCCTACAACCGCGATTTGCAAGAGGTAACGCCACATCTGGTGAAAGCCACTAAAACTACTGCAGCTTCAGTTGCAGTGATGAAAGGCATTGTAGAAGGGCTGGAATTGAAAAAAGAAGAGATGGAGAAAAAGGCACAAATTGGGTTCACTACCGCAACTGAGCTGGCTGATACTATTGTCAGAGAGACAGACATGTCTTTTAGGACTGCGCATAAAATCGTGTCTTCGATAGCTGAAAAAGGTGTGGATAAAGTGGCATTAAAGGAACTGAATGAGGTGGCGAGGGCGGTCATAGGGAAAAAACTCAGTGAGCTCGGACTGACCGGGGAAAAAGTAAAAGAGGCAATGAACATTGCATTGAACATAAAAAAGCGGGATGTGAAAGGCGGTCCCGCAAAAAAAGAAGTCTTGAGGATGCTGCGAGCGAGGAAAGTGGATTTGGATACGGATGAAAAATATCTGCAAGCGACGGAAGAGAGGGTGAAAAGAAGCCTGGAGGAGTTGGAAAAAGAAGTGGGGATAAAGAAAAAATAATAAAAAATCAAATAATTAAAATATATAATGCCTTTGTAATATCCAAAAATGCTATAATGGGGGAGACAAATGATATCAGAAAAAGACAAAGCAGCTATATTAAAGTTGGCAAAAAAATACAATCTGAGGACGGTAATCTTATTTGGTTCTTGTCTTGGTAGAGAAGATCCAAATGACATTGATATTGGTGTTAAGGGAATAGAACCTGAGCTTTTCTTTAAATTTTATGGAGAGTTATTACTTGAGATCACAATGCCCATAGACGTAGTTAACTTGGATAAAGACAATCCATTTAACAAATTGGTAGAAAAAGAGGGGATGAAATTATATGGCTAATTTAAGAGAAAAAGTAGATGTAGAACTGGAAAATATCTCCTCAGTCCTTGCTGAACTAAAAAAGATTGAAGATAAACCTGACAAAACCGTCGCCGAGCTAGCTGGCATGGGTACTTTTTTACATAATTTTTACACCGGGATTGAAAACATACTCAAACAAATATTGGGTGCTAAAGGCATTTCAGTTCCCATGTCAAGTTCATGGCATCGTGATTTGTTAATACGGGCATCGGAGGAGAAGATCATTACTGAAACTACGAGAAGGCAATTGGCTAAGTGGTAAGGCTCAATACATCGTTCAGTATTTCATTTGACAAATAAAGGTTCAATACATCGGTAAGTCTTTTGATATAAGTTCCATTTAACGCATCCTTTGTGATGCGTTATGAATATTGAGGAACAGGAGCGGATTGATG